>JAKLHU010000001.1 GCA_022709995.1 Verrucomicrobiota bacterium
GAGGCGAGCGAAAACGAGCTCCGGTGTGTGTTTCAAGTTGACAAGGTCTCGCCCAGCTTCCATGTCCGGCTGCCGCATCCACAACAACGGGTGCCAGCCCGTTGCGAGGGCGGGGTATATGACGCGCGCTCCGAGACAGTGACCGTGCCCGGCGGCAAAGGCGGCGAAGTCGTGCTGCGATTTTAGTGGACAGTGGACAGTGGACAGTAATGGACATTAGTGGACAGTGGACAGTGGACATTAGAAGACAATGGACAGTGGACGGCCGTGGACAGAACTGATGCTGGGCCTTGCGTCCCATCCCCACTTATGCGTCCCACTCGCCCCATGCTCTTCATGTAAGCGTCACACTGCCGGCAGGGCTGGGAGGAATAGGTCCACTGCTCCTTGTTTTGGGGTTCTGGCACACGGTGGCAGGCGTGGTTCCACCAGAGCCGTTGCCGGTCGCGAGGAGTGCAAATGCGTCTTCGGCGGTTGCAATTCACCGTCTTTCGTGGTATTATTTAGCAGGTGCTTGGTTCTTTCCGGAAGGAGAAGTCTTGCGGTCTTTTAGTCACAGGAGGCGACAATGAGCAAGCCAATCAAAGGAAGCGTCTGTCTGAATCATCCGAATAAGGAGGCGGTGGCGCGCTGTGCGACCTGCAGCAAGCCGGTGTGCGGAGCATGTGCGCAGGTTCATGACGGCGGCACGTATTGTTCGCAGCTCTGCTATGACAATGCCAAGCGGACGGGCATGATGGTCGAGGACGTCGAGCGTCGAAAGGCGAAGGCCAATTTCCGGCGTCAATTCAGAATTATCATCAATCTGCTGATCCTGGCGGCAATCATCGGCGCGGCCTATTATTTTTACACCAGGAACAAGAGCAAAGTTGACCAAACCTTGAAGGAAGCCAGCCAGACGGTTCAGCAGAAGACCACTGAGGCGGCGGAGACAATCAAGAAGAACACCGTGGAGCGCGAGTCGAAGTACAAGCGCGAGCGGGAGAGTGCGTTGCAGTAGGCGTTCCCCAGGCGACGTGGCTGTCTTGGCGAAGGCGAAGCCGCTGTTTTCAGAATCGCGCCGAGGCGCACAAGCAGTCTCGCCGGGAGCGCCAGCCGCGGTCGGGATCGGTTTGGATTGGAGAGGATACACGCGAAGATGCATTTTTGGAAATATCATGGTTTAGGCAACGACTATCTTGTTCTGGAGCCGGCCAGTCTCGGCGGCGAGGTCTTGCCAGAAGAAACCGTGCGGCGAGTCTGTCACCGTCATTACGGCGTCGGTTCCGACGGTGTCTTGCTGGGGCCGATCTGGCCTTGGGCGGCCGATTTCCGCGCGGTATGCTCGGCGGCCGGCGTGGATGCCGAGGCCGGCAAGCGCATTCTCTGTGCGTTGCGCATTTTCAATCCGGACGGTTCCGAGGCGGAGAAGAGCGGCAACGGGCTGCGGATTTTTGCCCGCCACCTCTATGAGCGTCATGGCATTGGCAAAGGCATGGCCTGCCGGGTCGCGACTTTGGGCGGCGTGGCGGAAATCACGGTACACGACCCGGCGGAGCGCATTGAGGTCGCGATGGGAAAAGTGACATTTGCCAGCGTGTCGATTCCGGTCACCGGACCGGCGCGGGAGGTTCTGGAGGAAGAGATTGACATCAAGGGCCGGCGCTTTCGCTTCTGCGCGGCTTCGGTCGGCAATCCGCACTGCGTGGTTCTTGATGACGCCGGCGAAGCGGACGCCGATTTCGCCCGGGAGTATGGCCCAGGCATTGAGACGGCGGCGATTTTCCCGAAGCGGACGAATGTCCAATTCATGCGCGTCTTAGGCCGACATGACCTGTCGATTGAGATTTGGGAGCGCGGGGCCGGCTACACGTTGGCTTCCGGCAGCAGCGCTTCCGCCTCGGCGGCGGTCGCGGTCCGGCTGGGGCGGTGCGCCTCGCCGGTGGCAGTGCACATGCCCGGCGGGGAGCTGGTGGTGGACGTTTCCGCGGACGGCCAGATTGTGCAGACCGGCCCGGTAGGCAAGGTCTGCGAAGCGGATTGGACCGGCGACGGCGTCTGAGCGGTTGCCGGTAGGCACTTTTTTCAACAGGACTATTATATAGGAAAGGGCACGTGCGATGACATGTTTGCGTACTGGCGAGCTGGTGTTGTTTCAAGGCGACAGTGTGACTGATTGCGGGCGTTCGCGCGACAACGACGCGCTTCTGGGCGGCGGCTACGCCGGCATGGTGGCGTCCCAGTTCAGCGCGGCGCATCCGGAAATGAATGTGCGGTTTTTGAATCGCGGCATCAGCGGCAACCGGGCGCGGGACCTGGTGGCGCGCTGGCAGAACGACTGCATCGCCCTGAAGCCGGATTGGGTTTCCGTGCTGATCGGCATCAACGACACCTGGCGGCGCTTCGACCGGCAGGATCCGACGTCGACCGAGGATTATGCGGCCAGCTGCCGGGAAATATTCCGTCGCGCGCGGGAGGAAATCAACGCTCGCCTGCTCATCTTGGAGCCGTTTGTGTTGCCACATCCGGAGGACCGCAAGGCCTGGAGGGTTGACCTTGACCCGAAAATCCATGCCTTGCGCGAGCTGGCGGTGGAGTTTGACGCGGTGTATGTTCCGTTGGACGGCTTGCTGGCGGCGGCGAGTTGCCGCCGGGCGGCGACGGCCTGGTCGGGGGATGGCGTTCATCCGACGTCGATGGGCCATGCGTTCATCGCACGGCAGTGGTTGCAGGCGGTTGCCGCCTTGGGATGAATGGGTCGGGCCGGGTGGCCGGGGCATTCGTCCGGTCATCGCAAGGAGGGTTGCACATGAAGCCGGCAAGGGCGAAATCCATTCTGTCGCTGATGGTTGCCGCGGCTGCCTGGCTTTTGCTCC
Source organism: Verrucomicrobiota bacterium (assembly GCA_022709995.1). GTDB lineage: Bacteria > Verrucomicrobiota > Lentisphaeria > Oligosphaerales > Oligosphaeraceae > JAAZKI01. The sequence goes on from JAKLHU010000001.1 coordinate 2,856, forward strand.
TGGGTGCGGCGGGTTGCCGGCGAGAGGCCGGCAAGTCGTATTTTCGGGAGGCGATGCGGCATTTGGACGACAATCAGGCCCTGCAGGCGGTTCCGGCCTTTGAGCTGGCGATTCTGCATGACGACCACGTGTTTGACGCGCATGTGCAATTAGGCCTGTTGAGCGAACGCCTGCCCGGGCGCCAAGTGCAGGCGGTATGGCATTATCGCCAGTGCCTGGCGATGGAACCGGATCATCCGCACCAGGTGGCCATCCGGGAATGGCTGGCGCGGGCGGAGAAGGCGTTGCTGGCGGAACTGCGGGAGCAGCTGGAAAAGGACGGCGAGGAGGAACGCAAGCAGCGGGTGCGGATTCTGGAGGAGCATGCCCTGCGTCAGAAGGAATGGATTTCGGAGTTGTCGCAGGAGAACCGCGAGTTGCGTCAGCGCTTGGCCGAGCTGCAAGCCGGCGGCAAGGTTTCCCCTGGCGGCGGGAGGTGAACGACAGGCGGGCATGAACACATGGCTGGCGCCCTGGCGAGGGCTGCCGGCGGTAACGGTTGCCTTTTCCAGGCGGCGTTCTGACGGCATTTCCGGGGGCTCGGGCGGTTCATGGCTGAGGAGCGGGGCCAAGCATTGATTTTCACGGGCGCATCATGACAAGAACCCAATCCATTCAGACAAGGAGACAAGCATGAAAAGGCGGCAATTCACTCTCATTGAGATGCTGGTCGTGATTGCGATCATGGCGATTTTGGCGGCGATGCTGCTGCCGGCTTTGAGCAAAGCGCGAGAAGCGGCCCAGAGCACGGCCTGTGTCAACAACATAAAGCAGGTCGGCATGGCGATTCAAATGTATGAAATGGAGATGAAGCGTTTCCCGGCGTTGACGCAGACCGACAACTGCTATGTCACCAACTGGGCGTCGGACCTGTACTTGAACGGCTACATCTCAACCAACCAGATTTTGTTTTGCCCGATGGCGCGCGTCCGGGCAGTGGCGAACCAGGCCTGGTGCGATCCCGGAAGCACGAATAATTGCGTCGTGTATCCAAAGAGCGTTTGGTTGTATCTCTACCCAGGCTATGGGGCCAGTCCGAATTTGATGGATCTCAAGAAAGCCATCAAGATGGCGTCGGTGCGACGGACTTCGGAGACCTTGATGATTGGCGATTCGGAGAACCGCGACAGCAACTACGTTCCGGCCTACTGGATCGTCCGGCAGCGGGCCCCGAGCGCGGCGCCGTCGCCGCGGCATCGGACATTTTCACAGGCGAACATCTGCTGGGTGGACGGGCATGTGTCTTCTGTTCTGAATCCGGTCATGGAACTGCAGAAGCCAAACGCGAGCGACGCCAACAAGTATTTCGACGTGTTGAAATAGCCGTTGGGGGCCGGCGCGGCCGGTTTCGCGCCGAATGTGGGCATCTGCCTTCTAACGTGTTGTCGTGAAAAGCCCGCGGCCGGCGAGCCGAGAGGTGTTTTCCATTTTCCGATCACCGTTTTATCGCCGTTGGAGCACATTCATGGACAACGAGTTGCGTGCAATAAAGTTCAACCGCCCGGACTATATTCCGATGACTTTTGCGGTCAACTCGGCGTGCTGGCATCATTATGATTTTCAGGCGCTGTGCGATTTCATGCAGGAGCGGCCGTTTTTGTTTCCCGGTTTTCGGGTTCCGGCGGCGCCCTATCGGCCGGCGCACGGCGTCAATGCCCGGCGCGGCCAGCCGTTTCGCGACGTCTGGGGCTGCACCTGGGAGACGTCCGAAGATGGCATCACCGGCACGGTCGTCGGGCATCCCCTGGCGGACTGGGCGGCGTTCTCCGCCTATCGCGGCCCCGATCCGGCGCAGACGGACGGCCTGGACATCATCGACTGGGAGAACGTCCACGGACGCCTGGCGTCGCGGCGTCAATCCGGGCAAGTGGTCAAGGGCAGCCTGCCGCACGGGCACACTTTTTTGCGGCTGCTTTATCTGCGCGGCTACGAGAATTTGATGTACGACTTTGCCGACGGCGAACCGCACATCGAGCGTTTGTGCGCGATGGTGGAGGCTTTCAACCAGGCCGTGGTGGAGCGATATCTTGAGGCCGGAGTGCAGGTGTTCGGATTTCCGGAAGACCTCGGCATGCAACGCGGGCCGATGGTGTCGCCGGAGCATTTCGCCCGCTACATCCAGCCGTCGTATCACCGGCTGATGACGCGGGTGCACGACCGTCAGGCGCTGGTGCACATGCATTCCGACGGCGACATCCGCGCCCTCGCGGGAATGATCCTCCGTTCCGGCGTGGATATTTTCAATTTGCAGGACAATGTCAACGGCTTGGACTGGATTCGGCGGGAGCTGAAGGGGCGTTTATGCATCGAGTTGGACATTGACCGCCAAAGCACGTTCACGGGCACGCCGGCGGGAATCGACGCGATGATCCGCGAAGAGGTGGCGACTTTGGGCAGTCCCGAAGGCGGGCTGATGATGATCTATGGGCTGTATCCCGGAGTGCCTTTGGAGAATGCCCGCGCGGTCGCGGACGCGATGATCACGTATGCCGGATATTTCAACTGACGGCGGAGCGCGCCGGGCGGCGGCATTCGGCTGTCGGCGGCGCCGGCTGGTCTGGAAGCCGGTCGATGGCTGGCCAGTGGCCGCCCCGCGGCATCTCAAGACAACCGATATTCTGGAAAGGAAAGAATCATGCGTTTAGCTGGTGTCGGACTGGCATTGTTCCTGGCGGCCGCGGGTTTGTGCAGCGCGGCGGCTGACTTTCTTCGCGACGACTATACCTCGCCATTGACGCTGGAGAGCCGGAAACGGGTGGCTGACCGGCCGGCGCTGTATCCGGAAGTCCAGTACAAATACGCGTTGTTCCAGAATTATCTCGGCATGTACATTGACCGGCCGCTGTTTTTCGACCGTTCCCTGCGTCCGGAGCGGTTTGCGTATCTCACGGCCGAGTCGTACTTCCGCGAGATTGCGACCATGCGCCGGTACGGCTTCACCGGTTCCGGCAGCCTGGCGCTGGGGATCATGAATTTATACAAGCAGGTCAATGGTTTTCTGGATGCCGACCCGGCCCGGGCGGCGGGGCACCAGGAATACGTCCAGTTCGCCTTTGGCGAGATGGGGCGCTTTTCGGCGGACAACCGGCAGCTGCAGCAGGCGCGCGAAATCCTGGGCATCGCCCTGAAGTCGCCGTACGCCGGCCGGATGAACGGCAAGCTGTTCATCTCCACCTACAATTCCGCTTACATCCCCTTGGACACGATGCGGGAATTCCTCGGCGCGCTCAGGTCCGAATTCGGGGACACGTTCCTGATCGCCGGCGGCCTGGTCGTCGACCATGCGGACAACCAGTACTACCGCGAGCACGGCTCATGGCCGGAGGATATCCAGGCCAAGTATCGTGCGAAGCTGACGGATGTGCTGACGGTTTTTGACGGCGTGCAGCTGCCGGTCGGCAACCGGCGGCATGGCACGGAGTACACCACGTACCTGGATTGCGGCATCTACGAGAAATACATCCTGCCCATGACGCTGGAGCTCACCGCCGAGGCGCGTTTTTCCGGCAAGCTGCTGGGGGCGGTCCTGACGCACGGCTACATCAACCACATGAGCGGTGTCAATCATGGCGAATATGGCACGGCCTCCCTGCGGAAAAGCCTCGACCAGCTGCTGAAGGTCAATCCCGACTTCATCGTCTTCTTCGAATGGAACGAGTACAACGAGAACACCTGCTTCCAGCCGACGCTGACGAATTCGCTGGCGTTGCAGCGCCTGCTCAAGTATTACAACCTCGTCATCAATGGCGGGGAACCGGCGCCGGAAGCCGGCGATGATATGCAGACGCCGCCCCTGATCCTGTCCCACCGCGAGACGCTGAAGGTCGGCGAAGTCCTGGAGTTTGAATTGTTGAACGTCCCCGACAGCCGGGAACGGCAGACTTACACGGCCCGGCTGCGGCTGCTCGATGCCGCGGGAGCGGCGGTGGTGGAGTTTCCGCAAGAGACTTTCGACCGCAGCGTGCTGCGCGCGGTCACCTATCGCGTGGCCACGGAAGAGCTGGCGCCCGGGGTGGTTTTCCTGCCCGAGCTGACGGTCAGCCGCCTCGACGGGCGCCAAGACGTGTATGCCGACCTGCAATATGTCCGCCTCCTGCCGACGTTCTGCTACAACTACAAGACCATCCGGCAGCCGTTGCGGGACCTGCTGCGGCCGGAGCAGGTGCAGTTCACGGCGGTCCGGCAGGCCGACGGCAGCGATGCGCTGGCGGCGACCATCGCCGTGACGGAGCCACTGGCGGCGGTCGAGGTGACCGACTACGGGCGGGATTTCCATGCCGTCGATCCCAGCCAAGAGTTTGACCGGGAGAAAAACTGGCTTCTGATCGGCAGCCTGACGACCCGGCAGAGCGGCCATCGGCAGATTGAACTAAGCGTTCCCGGCAGCACGGACTGGCAGTTCCACCCCTGGTGGCGCCCGAACATCATGTTCGGCGACTGGAAGCGGCAGGACGGCGTAGTCACGTGCAACACGCTGGTCTGGGCGACGGCCAACGACTTCATCGTGTCGATACCGCGGACGGACGCGTCCGCCGAGCTTTGTTTCAAGGTCGACGGCGAGGAACGCCGGCTGGCCCTGGCGGATTTCCTGTCGGTAGGCGCCTGGGCCTGGCAGTATTCGACGTGTCGCCTGGCCTGGCGGCTATGCCAGGAGCTGCCAGACACGGCGCCCTGCCCTGACACCTTGCAGTCGTCGTTTGCGGTCAATCTCACGTCCGCCCGGCGCTATCCGATGTATCAGCTCCGCGCGGTCACGCGTTCCGGGCGGATTTACCGCGGCCGTCCGGTCCTGCCGGTCGCGCTGCCGGGGGCGACGCGGGCGATTGCGATTCATTCCGAGTTGCGCGACCAGGTGTCATCGGTTCCGGTGTGCGCGGCGCTGCTTCCGGAACTGCGCTATGCGATTCGGCCGCCGGAATCCGGCGGAGCGATCATGACGAACGACTTCGACCCCTTCTTCCATGCCCAGCTGGGCGGCGGCTATGTGTATGGCGAGGCCTTCCACACGATGCCGCTGCCCCAGGGACGGCAAGTGCCGGAGGTCGTCGTCGAGGACGGCAAGCCGGCCCTGCGATTCGACGGCGGCAGCTATGTGACCATGCCGAAGGAGGCGTTTCCCCGCGGCAGCTTCACGCTGGAGTTCGAGATCAAGCCCGACCCCGGCCAGGACGCCTATGTGCTGTTCCGGCATTTCGGCCAGATTCTCGGGTCGGTGACGCTTTTTGTCGAAGGCGATGAATTGAAGCTGGCGTTTGGAGACCGCGAGCAAGTCAAGGCCCATGACTTCCCCTCCGGGCTCCAGATTGAACGCGGACAGTGGTCGCGGGTCGTGGTCTCGTACGACCTGGCGTCCTTCCGGTTCCAGGTCGGGGACCGCGTCAGCACGGCCCCGACCCCGCGACGACTGCTGGCGCTTTATTTCCGGCCGGGAATTTTCGGAGGGCACGACAAGGTGGAATTCGGCCTTCCGGCCGGCGCCCGCTATTATTCCGGCTTGATGCGGGATTTGGTCATCCGGCACTGGTAGAACAACGGGACCCGCGGCGAGGCGTCAACCGGCGTTGTCCGAGTCATCAACCCAGGTATCCAAGCTCATGAACATCGATCGTCGAAAACCCCTGACCGCCCATGTCGGGCTGCTTGCCATTGGCCTGGACACCTACTGGGAGCAATTTCCGGGTCTGCTGGAGGAGATGCGCAACAAGACTGCCGTCCTCCGCCAAAAACTGGCGCAGCACCAGGTGAAGGTCTATGACCTGGGCATGGTTGACAACGCCGAGAAAGCCTATCAAGCCCTGCCGGAGCTGCTGGCGGCCGATCTGGACGTGCTCTTTGTCGACATGGTGACTTACGGCACCAGCGCGACTTTCGGGGCTATCGCGCGGGCGATGCCGTGCCCAGTCGTGCTGGTTGCACTGCAACCGCTTGCCGCCATGGCCTACGAACGCGGCACGACGTTCATGCAGCTCTGCAATGACGACATCTGCTCGGTCCCCGAATTCACCGGCGTCGCCATCCGCATGGGCCGGCCGGTCGCCGACCTCGTCATCGGAATGCTCCAAGGCGATGCGATGGCCGATGCCGCCATCGCGGAATGGTGCCGGATTGCCCACGCGCGCCACGACCTCCGCAAAGCCCGCCTGGGACACCTGGGACACGTCCTCGAAGCCATGCTGGACATGCAGACCGACCCCACCGCCCTCACCGCCGCCTTCGGCTGCCACGTCGTCCAATGCGAACCGGACGAAATTCTGGAGGAATTCGCCCGTCTGCAGCCCACCGCCCCGGACGTCGAGGCGATGTCCCGCCGCATCCTTGACTTCTTCGATACGCCGGACCCGGTTTCCGACCCGTTGACGACCAAACTGACCGCCGCGGACCTGCTGATGGCCGCCCGCGCGGGAGCGGCCCTGGAGCGGTTCATCGCGAAAAAACGCCTGGACGGGCTTGCCTACTATTATGAAGCCGGAGCCGAAACCGACATGCGGCGCCTGGTGACGAATTTCATCGTCGGGAACTCGCTGCTGACCGGGGCGGGTTTTCCCATGTGCGGCGAATTCGACATCAAGACCTGCATTGCCATGCTCATCATGGACCGCCTGGAAATGGGCGGCAGCTTTGCCGAATTCCATCCCATCGACTTCACCCGGGACACGATTCTGATTGGCCATGACGGCCCGCACCACGTGAACATCGCGGACCGCCGGCCGGTCCTGCGCAGCCTGAAGAAATACCACGGGAAGCCGGGCCACGGCGCCGGCGTCGAATTCAACATCAAAACCGGGCCGATCACGATGCTCAGTCTTGGCGTCAAGGGCAACGGCCAGTTCAAATTCATCCTGGCGGAGGGCGAATCGCTGTCGCATCCCATCCCGCCGACCGGCAACACCAACACGCACGGGCGCTTCCACCCGGATCTCCGCACCTTCCTGCGTCGCTGGTGTCTGGAAGGGCCGACGCACCATTTCGCCCTCGGCGTCGGACACCACGCCAAAACCATCGCCAAGGTCGCCAAGAGCTTCGGCGTCGAAGCCGTCATCGTCTCAGGAAAAAACGACTGAAGGCGGCGGCGGAAAAGCCGGTGGCTTTGTCCGCCGCCGCGGCGTCGAGTTCACCTGGGCGTGTCTTGTCTCCGGATGTGGACGACGGCATAGATTTTTATCCGCTCCGCCGGCACCGCCACGATGCCGGACGCGACGTCCAGGGGGATTTCCTCGGGAAAATCCGGCGAGAACAACATTGCGCCGGAGGCTTTTTCCGCCGCCAGCCGCACGGGCGCCGGCGCGGCGCCGCCGCAGTTGACGATATGGACCAGGATCCCGTCTTCGGTCCAGACCGCCCGGACCAGCAGAGAGGGCGGCGCCGCCAGGACCCGCACGGGCGCCGCCAGCGCGGCCAGCTCCCCGACGGCAAACTCCTTGAGCGGCCGGCGGGAGGGGAAGAGGGGGACGGCGCGGCGCTGGCCGCAGGCGTCCCTGGCGCCGGCCTCTCCGGTGGCGATGATTTTGCCTCGGTAGCCGCCCAAGTCCAGGTCCGGCAGACAGACGGCATGTGGTATCACCAGGGCCTGATAGGGTTCGAGGGCGGCGGCGTTGAGTTCCGCTTCGGTGATCACGGCGAACTGGATATGGGCTGCCGTCAAAGCCTCGTTCCAGCCGCGATATTCCGCCACGAAGTCGTTATTTTCGCACGTATACTGGTCGCGCGTGGAGGCGGAAAGCAGCAGTGCCACGGCGGCGGCCGGGCGGGTTGCCCGACGGAGCAATTTCCAATGGCGGTCTTCCCACTGGAACAGCCGTTTCCATTCCGCCACGTCGGCGGGGACATCGCTCAAGTTGTCCTTCGGGGAAAGCGACCGTTGCATCAAGGCGCTGCCGCCCACCCATGGCCGGCCAGCGTGTGCCAGGCGTAGGGCGTAGGTGAATTCGATGCCGTTGGTATCGCTGATGCCGAGAATCGCAACCGGCGCCTGCCAATGGTTTGCCAGGCCCTGGTAGGCGGCGCAGTTCAGCACGGCATGCGGCCAGTTGTCCTTGAGCCGGCGGTCGCAGATTTCGGTAAACAGGATGCTCGTTCCACGCATGCGCTCGTCGTTGTTTTCGCCATATAGCTGGCTGTGCCAGGGATTCGGCTCGTCATTTTTGCATCCCATCAGCGGGATGCCACCAATGGCGTCCCGCAGGCCGGCGTAAAAGTCCCCGACCGAGCGCAGCCGGAAGCGAAGCCACGCCGGCCAGGCCGGACGGTCAAAATCAACCTCCGGCAACGGCCCGCCGAACTTTTCCAGGCAATGCAAGCAAACGCAGTCGCGCCAGCCGCTGCGGAAATAGACTTCATCCGTCATCATGCCGTCCACCCGGGTCTCTTCCACCAGTTGTTTAGCCAGGCGATAGTACAGGCGCTTGAAATCGGGGTTGTTGAGGCACCACAGATACCAGCCGTTCCAGGCATCGATATGGGCATACTGGCCCGTCGCGCCGTCTATGGAAAGCATAGCCCGTTCCGCTGGCCCGAGGCCGTCCAGCGTCGGCCCGGCGAACGAGCAAGTCGAATGGTAGAAGACGCGCAGTCCGGCGGCATGGGCGATGGCGACCGCGCGCGCAATGGCGGCCCGGACCTGGGCGCTGACGCCCTGGTGCTCGTACAGAACCAGCCGCCGCAGGCCTTCAATCATCAGCGTGTTGAAGCCGGCGTCCCGCAGTATGTCCACTTCGCGCCGGATGGCGTCGTCATCGTGAATGCCGATGAAGACCGGGTCCATGCACGGCGCTTGCATGCCATCCACGTTGTCCAGGCATTTCTTGAAAGACCAATTGACGGCCCGCATGTCGTGCATGGATGTCCTTCCTTTCCATAAACTGATGGGCGGGGCAAATGCTCACGCTGGCAAGAACAGAAAAAACGCTTCCCGGAACTTCGCCGGGTGGCCAGCCAAAAACGCAACCGTGAATTTGGGATAGTACGTATCAGGAACCCGCTACGTAATCGGTCACCCATTGAGAATTGAGCGATAGAGGAGTCAACGCTTGAGCGCCTCAGGGCCTGAGGCGCCTACTTGGCGCGCCTGTCCACTAGGACCGCCATTATCAATGGGTGACCGATTACCCCGCTACGAACTCGCGGGCGGCATAATTCAATGGGGCTACCGTTTGGGAAAACGGGCTGATGTCAGGCCACAAAGGAAAAAGTAGCCGCCAGCAAGGCATTTGCAAGCGGATTGCCGAAGTATCATCCCATTTGGGGTCATCGCTCTGTCTTGTGGAGCAGCAGGGCAATCTCCGGCCGCGACCGCTCGTATTCGCCACAAGAGCGAAGGATTGCCGAGCCGTTCCGAAAAATTCCGCCGGGCCATTGCTTTCCTTCCGCCCGGGTGTATTTTCATCATCGGTCAAGGGGCAGTCGGCGGCACGGCTTTACACAACGCAATGTTACGTGATTCATATGTCAATTCATCCCATGGTCTTTCTTCCGCATCCTTCCCGGGCGGGAGTGACCGATAAAACAATCATTGGGCCAATGGTTTACAAAGGGGACAAGTCATCATGGCATGGGGTATGAAGAACATCATAATCTGTCTTTTTGGCTCTTCGATCATGGAAGGGCGCATTGGCGTCCAGGATCCCAACGACAGATGGTACAACGTGTTCCAGCGGTTGTTGTCAAGGGCTCATCCCGACACTTGTTTTCCGATCATCAACAGCGCGGTGGGTGGCGAATCGACGCGGGAAATCATGCACCGGTTCGACCGGGACATCCTGTCCTACGGCCCGGACTTCTGCCTCTTCATGGTCGGAGGGAACAACCACGACTGCCTGAACCCGCAACGCATCCTTGCCGAAGGCGAAATCCAACGCCTCCTGGAAAACTTTGTTTCGCGGCTGCCGGCGAAGACCAAACCCGTCGGAGTCGTCCTCAACCCGGTTGTGGACGAATGGCACTTCGCCACCCGGCACCCGGCCTACAAGGACTATCTAGAATCCTTCCACGGCAGTCTTGACGCCAGCCTGAATCCGGAACGGGCAGTCGCCCGCGCCTTCTACCGCCAACACGGCTGGCCGCATCTTGACCTCTACGCGCTGATGTCAGACGATTCCAAGAAATATGTTCTATCCGAGGACGGCATTCACATGAACTTGGCCGGCCACGCTCTATTCGCCCAAGAGATGTTCCACCTCGTGGATGGCCTGCTGTAAAGGACGCTTCGGCGCCCGTCCGCGCGTTGGGCGCGCGGCCTTCACATGATGATGGAGCCGCCGGCCTGCAGCAGGCGCCTGGTCTCGGCGCTGTCGATGCGCGAGATTCCGCCGCCGCTTTGCACGGCCTGCCAGGCGGCCACGCCGGCCGCTTCGCCGCACTGGTTGAGGTTGACCATGACGCGGACGGCGCCGAACGCGTCGCGGTCGGCGTCCAGCATGCGGCCGGCAGCGAGGACGTTGACGGCGCCCCGGGGGATCAGGCAGCTCAAGGGCATCTGGTAAAACGGCAGCACCTGGCCCTCGGGCAGCCAGCGCCCGGAATGGATGCGTTGGTCGGCCTTGTTGACGCGCACCGTGCCGTCCAGCGACTTGAAGGTGATGGTCGCGTCCGTATCATTGTGAATGTCGACCGGGTACGTGCCGTTGCCGATGGCGTCGGGGAAGCGGCGCCCGGCCAGCAGCTCCTCGCCGGTGAGCGTTCCGGCGGACTCGATGTGCAGACCTTCCCGGATGCCGATCGCCGAGGGCAGCGCCTCCAGGCAGATCGGCCGGTCCGGGAATTCTCGGCGGAGCATGTCGAGAATGGCTTTGATCTGGCGGCGGGACGTGATTTCCGCGCGGGTGATTTCATCGGCGTCGTTGCAGTCGCATTGCAGGACTCGCGTTCCGGCGAGCATGTAAAGCTGGCTGTTGGGAATGGGCATGCCCCAGAAGTAGCCGCCCGGCAGGTCCGGCAGCTCTTCGCGGTACTTGTCCATGCATTGCCGCAAGTTAAAGCCGTCCGGGAAGGACCAGCCGCTGAACCGGGCGCAGCTGGTCGGCGGCTGCGGGTGTTCGGGCCGGCGCATGGCCAAGCCGGCGCCACGCGCCAACACGCCATCGCCGGACGCGTCGATGAACACCCGCGCCCGGATGGCGAAACGGCCCGACTTGTCGTCGGCGACAATCGCCTCCACCTGGCCGGGGCCGGCCATGACCGCCTGCGAGAAAGACGTCTGCAGATACAGGGTGATGTTTTTCTCGGCCGTCACCATGGCGTCGAGTTCCAGGGTGAGCTCCTCGGAATTCAGGCGGATGCCGTAATAGTCGGTCGGCTTCCGGAAGGTAGTGCAGGCGCCGGTCTTCTCCAGGCGCTCGAGAGTCTCGAAAGTCAGCCCGCCGATGATCTGCTGTTGGCGGGTAATGTCGAACAGCGAGTGCCACATGCCGACCAGCCCCAGGGTGGCCACGCCGCCCAAGCGGTTCGACTTTTCCAGCAGCACGACCTTCGCGCCCAGGCGCGCCGCCCGCAACGCCGCAAACACGCCCGTGCAACTGCCGCCAACGACGCAGATGTCGGCTTCGATCTTGACGGCCACCGTCTCGGGCGGCAGCGTAATCCTGCTTTTGTCCATGGTTCTTCTCATTCCTTTGTCATGATGGCTTCGCGCCCCGGCCCAAGGCAGCGGAGGCGGCCATGATGCAGCCGGGATGCACGGTCCGCCACGTGGTTTTCTCGTCATGGCTGGCGCAGCAGCCGGTCGATAATGGCAAAACGGTCCCGCTTGGCGCGCTCGTAGTCGCCGCAGCGCGTCGTCAGGACGATGGCGAAAAAGCGCCGCGGCACATGCATGAGTATGGTTTGGCCGCTCCAGCCGGAATGGAGCAACGCGCTGCCGAAGGCGTCCTCACCCAACAGCCGGTCCCAGATGACCCATCCCAGGCGCCGATAGCCGTCGAGCTGACTCTGGCGGTCCGGGGCCGCCTCGGCAAAGGAAGCTTCGGAGAACAGCGGCGACTGGCCGGGGACGGCGCCATGCCGCAAATAGCAGCGCAGCAATTTTGCCAGATCAAGGGCCGTCGTGAACAGGCCGGCATTGGCGGTGCTGCCGCCATCGCGGTAGATGCGGGCGGCGACGAAGTCGGAAATCCGCCCCGGCGCGTCCGTGCCCATGGTCTGAGCCAGCCGTACGCGGCCTGCTGTCGCCGGCGGCCGGCCCAATCGCGAATCCGCCATGCCCAGCGGCTGGAAAATCTCCTTGTCGCAGAAATCCGGAAGACGGCTGCCGGCGCAGCGTTCCAGGATCATGGCCAGGAGGATGTAGTTCCAGCAGGCGTACTCCGTCTGCGCGGCCGGCCGGCGCGGCGGCGGCGTGACCAGCATATTGCGCAGCATCTGCGCGCCCGATTCGTCAAAGTACAAACGCTGCTTCTGGCCGGGGACATCGCCGAAACCCGACGTGTGGTTGGCCAGCTCCCGCACGGTGACCGGCCGAAACAGCGGCGCCCGGAAGTCGGGGAGGTACTCGGTGAACGGAGCGTCGAAGTCGATCAGGCCGCGGGAATGGCATATCAGCAGCGCCGTGATTCCAGCCGCGGCCTTGGTGACGCTGGCGACGTCGATGACGGTATCCAGGCGCATGGGTATTTGCCGCGTGTTTTCGGCATGGCCGGCGCACCGCGCGCAGACATCGCCGTCCACCGTCCCGGCCAGGACGGCGGCGCCGTGAATAACCCGGTCGTCGATCCCGGCTTGCAGAATGGCCTCAATTTCAGGCATGACAACTCACTTTCCAAACAACGGCCGTCAGCGCCTCTGGGCAGGTCCGCCGAGGCCGCCCCGCCGCCTACAAGTTCTTGCTGACCGTCAGGACATTCTGCCCGTCAAGGTATTGATAGTCCACCGCGTCCATGCTCTTCTTGACCAGGTAGATGCCGAGCCCGCCGACTGGCCGCTCCTCGGCCGGGAGCGTCACGTCCGGCTCCGGCCGGGCCAGCGGATTATAGGGCACGCCGCGGTCGCGGAACTGCAGCACCACCCGCGCCGGCGGCCCCGGCTCCGGCCAAAACGCGACCGTCGCCTCGCCGGCGCCGGCGGCATACGCATAGCGCGCGATGTTGACGAAAATCTCCTCCGCGGCGACCTGAACCTGGTTCTGGACCTTCACCGACGCGTTGAGGCCGGCCAGCCGGGCGCCGACAAACTCCTGCAGCGCCTGGACATTCTCGACGGTCGCCGCCAAAACCACCTCGGCGGCGGCCTCGGCGGCGGCCCCGTGATATTCCAAAGTCAACATGGTAATGTCGTCCGCCTGCTGGGCCCCATCGGCAAAGGCATCGATCGCGGCCTTGATTCCCGCCAGAATCTGACTGAACGGCGCATTTTCCGGGGTGATCGCCTGCAGGGCCTGGACGAGGCTTTCCTCGCCCCACAGTTGTCCGGCGCTGTTCTGTGCCTCGGTCACGCCGTCGGTATACAGAACCAGCCGGTCGCCCGGAGTCAAGACAATCTGGTGACTGCGGTAGTTGACGTTATTCATGCCGCCCAGGACCAGCCCCGGACGGATACGCAAGTAGTCATAACCGCCCTGGCGGCGCTTCAGAAGCGGCGGATTGTGCCCGGCGTTGACGCACTCCAGGCGGCCGCTGCTCAATTCCAGAATGCCCATCCAGGCGGTCACGAACATGCCGGCCTCGTTGTTCTCGCAAATCTGCCGGTTGCCCACGGTGAACACCTCGGCCGCCGACAGGCCCGAGGCGGCCAGATTGTGCAGCAGAGTCTTCGACGTCATCATAAACAAGGCCGCCGGAATGCCCTTGCCGGAAACATCCGCGACGAGAAAACAGACGTGGTCGGCGTCGATCACCTGGTAGTCGTAAAAATCACCGCCGACTTCCCGGGCCGTGTGCATGACGGCGCCAAGGCTGAACTGGGGATGATCGGGAAAATCCGGCGACGGGTCCGGCAGCCCCGAGACTTGAATCGCCTGCGCGAATTTCAACTCGGCGTCAATGCGGGCCGCCGTCTCCCGGATGGCGTTTTTCAAGGCCGCGACGGTGGAGTTGATGCCCTCGGACAAGGCCTTGAACTCGTTCGAGTTCTCGACGTCGACCTTGACTTCGAGGTCGCCGCGGGTGATGAGCTCCAGGGAGGAATTGACCTCGTAGATGCCGTCGATGACGATCCGCTGGACCAAAATCGACACCAGCACGAAAACAACGATGAAGAGCAGCACATTGACGACGACCAGCACCCCGATCACGGCGTTGCGGCTGATGTACATTTCATTCTTTGGCAGGATGCCGATGATGCGGTAGCCGTGATGCTCCTGCGCCACCCCGAGGTAGTCGATGCCGCCCACCGTGACGTCGAAGCTGCTTTTCCGCAGCAGGGCCGGGCGGTTCAGGCCGGCCGCCATGAGCTCCGACAAGCCAAATTCCGACCAGCTGTAGCTCAAGACCTCGTGTCCGCGGCAAATCATGATCGAGCCATGGTTGCCGATGCGGAAGCCGGCCGCTATGCCGCGGATGTCGGCCAGCTTGGCCGCCTCCAGCAGACGCCGCGGGTGATAGCCGATCTGCACGATGCCGGGCGCGTCGCGCCTGGCCACACCGGCATACTGGAACAACTGGTGGTCGATGCCCTTGGGCTGCGGGTCCTGCACCAGGGCAAAGGCCGGGTCGGTCAGCGCCGGCAGAAACGCGGCCGACTGCGCGGCGCCGGCCATGTCATAGCCTTCGTAGGCCCGCGGAATCGAGGCGATCAGAATCCCCCGGGCGTCCGAGACGTGCAGCTCGTCGACATCGAGCAGCAGGCGGGTCGACTCCAGGTCATCCGGCGACGACAGCATTGCCGGCGACAGCTCCACCAGCCGCGCCAGGGCCCGCGCCTTGCCCAGAGCCATCGTGCTGGTCAGCTCCGTGACCCGCCGGAGATTGTCCTCCATCGTCGTCAATTGCCGGCGCGCGTCGGCAATTTTCAACCGGATCAACGTGAGGGCATTGTCGCGGGCCTGCCGGGTCTGAATCAGAAAGGAGAAGGCAAAAGTCAAGGCAAACGCCGAGGCGATGAAAACAAACAGCCATTTCTGAAACGTCTTCCGCATGAGGTCGCCATTCCTTCCGGGTTCAGACAAACGTCAGGATGTCCGTAAAACCCGTCATCTCGAAAACCTCCATCACGGCGTCCGGGACGCCGCGCAGCACCATGGCGCCGTGCCGGCTGCCCATCTGCTTCTGCGCGGCCAGGATCACCCGCAGGCCGGCCGACGACACATAGTCGACGGCGGCGAAGTCGAGAATCAGGCTGGTGACGGCGGCGTCAATGGCCTTCAAGTCATGTTCCAAGGCCGGCGCCGACGTGGTGTCCAGCCGGCCGGCGAGGCTCACCGTGAGCTCCGCGCCGCGCAATTCTTTGCTGATGTTCATGCTGCCCTTGTCCAATCCGGTTATGATTTCAATTTGAGCCTGAGCTTGTTGCGTTCCCCGCTCCGGGAGTAGTCCGCGTCCCGGGTCAGCCGGCTGATGATCAGGCGCGGCAGTTCGGTCGCCGCGGCCGTGTCGGCCAAGGGGTCGCCGGCGGCGCCCGCATAGTCGAAGAGGAGTTCGGTGTCGCCCTGCTCGTCGGAACAGCCGACGGCGATCTCGACGCTCTCCGCCCGCGGGAAAAGCAGCTGGAAGAGCATTTCCTCCACGACCAGCTGCACGTTGCGGACCTGCTTGCGGTTGAGAAGATGCCGCTGGCAGAATTCCTCCAGCTCGGCGTTGAGGCGAAAGACGTCGAAGTCACGGCCGGTCGCCGTGAACCGGTACAGGCTGATCTTGTTGAGGAAGGCGCGCGTCTTCTCCTGCTGCGGCGAGGTGAAAATCCGGGCGGGAGGGCCTTCTTCGAAAATCACCCCCTCGTCCATGTAGAAGACACGGGTGGAGACGTCGCGGGCGAACTTCATTTCATGGGTGACGATCATCATGGTCATGCCCTGCTCGGCCAGCCTGCGGATGACCGCCAGGACTTCGCTGACCATGGTCGGATCCAGCGCCGAGGTCGGCTCGTCAAACAGGACAATCGACGGGTTCATGGCCAGCGTCCGCGCGATCGCGACGCGCTGCTTCTGTCCGCCGGACAGCTCGTCCGGATACGCCATGGCCTTGCCCGCCAGGCCGACGGTCTCCAGCAGCGCCATGCCCGCGTCATAGGCCTCCTGGCGGCTTTTCCGCAGCAGCGTCTCCGGCCCGAGCATGATGTTCTCGATCACCATCAGATGTGAAAACAGATTGAACGACTGGAACACCATGCCCATCTTCTGGCGCAGCCGGTAGATGTCCGCCGACGACGAGGACAGGTCCACGCCGTCGACCAGGATCTGCCCGCCGGTCGGCTTTTCCAAGTGGTTCAGGCAGCGCAGAAACGTGCTCTTGCCGGTTCCGGAGGGGCCGATGATGGAGATGATCTCCCCCTGGCTGATCTCGGCGTTGACGTCGCGCAAGACCACCGTGTCCCCGAACTTCTTCTCCAAGTGCCTGACTGTGATCATTTTCTCACCTCCACCTTCTTCAGCACCCGGGGGCGTTGCCGCGGATCGATGCGCCTTTCCGCCAGCGTCAGCAGCGACGCCAGCAGATACGCGAAGACAAAATAGACCAGCGCCGTCGCCAGCAAGGGGAAGAACGCCTCGTAGGTCCGGCTGCGGATGATGTCGCTGACCTTGGTTAGATCCTGGATGGCGATGTAGCCGATGACGGAGGTCATTTTGACGGTGGCGATGACTTCGCCTTTGAACACCGGCAGCACATGCCGGGCCGCCTGCGGCAGCACGATCCGGAAAAACACCTGCAGGCGATGGAAACCAAGCGCCTCGGCCGCCTCGATCTGCCCGCGGTCGATGGCGTCCACGCCCGCCCGGAACATCTCGGCGGCATAGACGGCGAAGTTGATGGCAAAGGCCAGCACGGCAATGGCGATGGCATTGACATCGACATGGCCGAAAACGACATAGTACAGAATCATCAGCATAACCAGAATCGGCGTCCCCTGGACGCCGCGGATGAAGGTCTTGGCCAGAACCACGGCGGCGACATGACGGCTCCGCCGCAACGCGCAGACGCCAGCCCCCAGCACCGTGCCGAGCAAAATGGCCGAGATTGAGACCAGCACGGTGACGCCCAGCCCGCGCAACACCAGGCGGTAGCGGTCCTCCACCAGGAACGTGCTGACAAAGCTGCTCCGAAACCGTCCGCGCCAAGACGCCCGGCCGGCGGCCGTCCCTGGCGCCGCCGCGGAATCGTCGCTCATCAAGACCACCACCCCGCCATGGTAATTCGACTCGCTGAACAGCACATTCTGCGCCCGCTCCGGTGTCATGACAATCCCGCCCACCCCGATGTCCGCCTTGCCGGCGATGATCGCCGGCAGCAACGCCGGAAAATTGACGGTCATGATCTCCAGCCCGCGCCCCATCTTGCGGGCGATGCGACTGACCATGTCGACGTCAAAGCCAACCGGCTTGCCGTCCTTGATGTAGG
The DNA here is from genome assembly GCA_022709995.1 of Verrucomicrobiota bacterium. GTDB lineage: Bacteria > Verrucomicrobiota > Lentisphaeria > Oligosphaerales > Oligosphaeraceae > JAAZKI01. The sequence continues at coordinate 20,372 of JAKLHU010000001.1, forward strand.
AAAACGGCTCCAAGCTCGGGTCCATGACCAGGCGCAGAACGCCGTTCGGACCGGTGGCGGGCAGCGCCGCCACCACGCGGCGCTTCTCGTCCGCGCCGAACCAGATGGCGTCCAGTTCCGCCAGCGTCCCATCCGCCCGCAGCGCACGGATGCCCTCGTTGATCTCCCGGCACAAGGCCTCGCTGGCGCGGTTCAGGACAAAGGCATAATCGGCGCTGCTCAGCACCTTGGGCATGATCCGCAGCCCCGGCGACCGCGCCACGCACAGACGCGCCAGCGGCTCGTCGACGATGACGGCGTCCAGCTTGCCGTTTTTCATGCTCAAGAGCATGTCGGCCATCGCATCGTAGTACTCCGGAATGGCGGCGGGAAGATGTTCCTTCTGCAACTGGTCGAACACCGACCCAGTCAACACCCCGACTTTTTTGCCTGCCAGGCTGACGCCGCTCGGGGCCGACTTCTCGCGCCGGGCCAGGAGATAAATCCCGCCCGTATAGTAGCCTTCCGTGAAATCGACGTTTTTCAGCCGCTCCGGGGTGATGGACATGCTGCCCCCGACCATGTCGGCCTTGCGCGCCATCAGCGTTTCCAGAAGCCCCCCGAAGCTCGCCGGCGTCGGCTGGAACACCATGTTGAGCTCATAGGCGATGCGCGCCGCCAGCTCGACGTCATAGCCCAGTGACCCCCCGTCCGGCCCGACATAGCACATCGGGACGTTGACGTTGTCATGATTGAAGCGCAGGACGCCGCCGCTGCCGTCGAAATCGGGACGGTAGTCGAGGGCCGGCATCGCCTTGCCCTCGTCCGAGGCGTTGAACCAGCGCTCCTGCATGACCTTGAGCGTCCCGTCCGCCTTCAGTTTGCGGATGACGGCGCTGGCCTTCGGCCCGAGCGGATTGCCCTTGGTGATGGCGAAGCCGTACTGGTCGACGCACACCGGCTCCGGCACCAAATGCAGGCGCGGAAACTGCGCTTCCAGCAGCCGGCCGACCGGCTCGTCAACGCCGACCGCATCGACCTTGCCGCCCTCCAGGGCCACAATCATCGACGACAAATCATTGAAGTACTGATGCCGCACCTGCTTGATGCGGCGATCGATATGGAGGTCGAACACCGTCCCCGACAACGACGCCACCGTCTTGCCTTGGAACGCGTCCAGAGCCGACGGTTTAGCTGCCAGACGGCCCTTCCTGACCAGAGCGCAAACCCGGGAATCGACGTACGGTTTTGACAGATGCATGGCGCGCCGTCGTTCCGGCGTGTCGTTCAGGCTGGCGACCAGCAGGTCGATCTTCCCGGCCTCGACCGCCGCCACCAGCGCCTCGAAGGTCATGGCCGTCACCCGGGCCCGGGCGTTCAGAGCATAAGCCAGGCGGTGAATGAATTCAACGTCAAAGCCGGTCAGCTCGCCGTTGCCGGCGTAAAAGCTCATCGGCTCGTCAAGTCCGAACGTCCCGACCTGCAAGGTCAGTTCCGGCTGAGCGGCTACCGGCAGAGCCGGCATTTCGACCGCCTGGCCGGACATCCAGCGCCCGTACATGTTCTGGTACGTGCCGTCGGCCCGATAGGCCGCGATGAAGTCGTTGACTTTGGCCAGAAGCTCAGGCCGCGCCAGCGAAACGCCGACCACGATGTTCTGTTCGCCAAGGTCGTCCGGCAGCAGCGCCAGGTCGGGATTCTTGGCGACGACGTATTCGAGGGCGTGGCGGTCGTAGATGTAGGCGTCGACCTTGCCGGTCTTGACCGCCACATACGCATCCGCATGCGTCGTCTGATAGCTCAACCGAGCCCGTGGAAACAGCTTTTCGCCGACGGTCATGGCGGCGGCGCCGGTCGGCAATGCGATGACGTATTCCGGCGCGTTCATCTGCGCGAGCAGGGCCGCCTGCTCGGACTCCAGGCGCTCGATCGCGGCGGGCAGGGTCTCGAGCTCGCGGGTCTCCTTGTAGCTCAGCTTGATCCGCTCGCCGCGGCGCGTGCCGGGTGGCGGCG
>JAKLHU010000010.1 GCA_022709995.1 Verrucomicrobiota bacterium
GAGGCAGCGGCCGGTGATGCCGAGCTTCCGGAGCACGCCCGAGAAGACCTTCGTCTTCGGCGCCTCCAGCTTCAGCCCATCGATCACCACCACCTGGCCGTCGCGGAACTTCGCGAAGAGGGCCGACCTCAGGGCCCGGGACCGCATCTTCTTGGGGATCGAGTAGGAGTAGTCGCGGGGGTGGGGACCGAAGGTGATGCCTCCGCCTCGCCAGAGAGGGGACTTCTTCGTCCCCGCCCGGGCCCGGCCGGTGCCCTTCTGGCGCCACGGCTTGGCGCCGCCGCCGGCGACCATGCCACGGGTCTTGGTAGAGGCGGTGCCGGAGCGCATCCGGGCGTGAAAGGCGACCACCGAATCCTTGACGGCCTGCTCGCCCCGGCCGCGTTCCAGCCAGGTGTCCTGAATATCGTAGCTGGCGCCGGAATCGGCGCCGCTGCTGGTTTTAACGGGTATTGTCGTTGCCATGGTTATCTCTGCTCCCCGGGTTATTTTTTCACCGCGTTGCGGATGATGACCAGGCCGCCGGTCGGGCCGGGAATGGCGCCCTTGACCAGCAGGAGGTTCTTATCCGCGCGAACTTGGACGACCTGCAGACTCTGGACGGTGCGGTTGACATTGCCCATGTGTCCAGGCATTCTGCGTCTCTTGTAAACTTTGCCAGGGGCGGCGCACATGCCGATGGAGCCGGTCCGGCGTTCCCAGGCGCCGCCGTGGCTGGCGCGGCCGCCGCCGAATTTCCAGCGGCGGACGACGCCGGCGAAGCCGCGGCCCTTGGTGCGGCCGGTGACGTCGACGAATTCATTGGCAGCGAACAGGTCGGCGCCGAGCTTGTCGCCGACCTGGTATTCGGGATCGGCGTCGAGGCGGACTTCGCGGATGATGGCGGGCGGAGTGGCTTGCTGGCCGGCGGGGACGAGATTGCCGAGGACGGCTTTGGAGACGTTCTTGGCTTTGCGGGAGCCGAAGCCCAGCTGGACGGCGCAATAGCCGTCTTTGGACTGCGTCTTGAGAGCGATGACCGGGCAGGGACCGACTTCAATCGCGGTCACCGGCACCATCACGCCCGTTTCAGTGTACACATGGGTCATGCCCAATTTTTTGCCTATCAGACCTTTTTTCATGAGTCTTCTCCCGGTCATATCTTGATGATGATGTCAACGCCGGCCGGAAGATTGAGCTTGCGCAGCTCTTCGACGGTGTTGGTGTTGGGGTTGATGATATCGAGCACGCGTTTATGCGTGCGGATTTCGAACTGCTCCATGGATTTCTTGTCGACATGGGGCGAACGATTGACGGTGAAGCGTTCGATGCGGGTCGGCAGGGGGATCGGGCCGGCGATTCTGGCGCCGGTGCGTTTGACCGTATTGACGATCTCCGCGGTGGACTGATCCAGAATCGTGTGCTCGAAGGCCTGCAACCGGATACGGATGGTTTGACTGTTAGCCATGTTCGGGTCAACCTAGCCTGTTGATGGGGGTTACGGGAGGTGGTCCAAGGGGGCTGGCTCATACGCCGACGGTTCGGCGACAAAGTCAGCCCGGCCGCCGCTGAGCGATCGGATGGCGGATGCGTATCCGAGCAGCTCGGCGAGGGGGACCAGGGCGGCGATTCGAGCAGCTCCAAGCGCCAACGAGTCAACCTCGGTGATTCGTGCTCGCCGGGCCGAGAGGTCGGCGATGACGGCGCCAAGGTGATCCTGGGGCGTGCTCACTTCAAGACGCATAACCGGTTCCATTTTGACCCTCCTGGCCTTGGCTATGGCATCGGCCAGGGCCAGACGGGTGGCGGTGAGGAACGCCAATGCTGCCGCTTTGCCTGCATCGTGCTCGGCGGCAGCGATTCGGATACGCATATCGGTCAGCGGGAAGCCGTCGGCTTCCGCGTTGATGAAATCCCGGATTCCGGCGGCGATTGCTTCGCGCTGGTCTTCGGGCCAGTCGGCGCTGTCGGGAGGGAAAAGAACCTCCAGGCCGGCGCCGTTATGTAAAGGCATGACTTCGAGTTCGAGGTCAGCCGTGATGATTTGCTCCTGATTGGCCAGTTTCTTCACAAAATGATAGGCGGTGGCGGCCGGGGCGGCGATCGTGTCGCGGTATTCGACTTTGCCGTTTCCGGCCCGGGTGTCGATGCCGAAGTCGGTTTTGATGCGATCGCGGACGACGTCTAGGTGGAGTTCGCCCATGCCGGCGAGGGTCCACTGTCCGGGCAGGGGCCCCGGTTTGGCCTTCAGGGTGGGGTCTTCCCGGCAGAACCGCTGCAGGGCGGCTTCGAAGCTGGCGGCGGGGGTGCCGGCGGCCGGTTCGATGACCGTGCTGACAACGGGCTCGGGGAAAGCCATGCTGGTGGTGATGGCCGGATGAGGGCCGGTGGCAAGGGCATCTCCTGTTCGAAGGGCTGTTCCGACGCCGCTGACGGCCACGATATCGCCGGGGCCAGCGCCGTTGATCGGATCAAACATCTCGGCAAAAACGCGGTAAAGCCGGGTTGGGGTGAAGTACTCCTGACTGCGGGCATTCCAAATTGGGCGGTCGACGGTCAACGTTCCGGTGTATATTCTCACATAGGCGATGGATTCTTCCGGGTCGCCCTGGTCGATGACTTTGAAGACGGTTGCGGAGAGTTCGTCGGAGCGGTCGGACGGGGCCGGATGGCGGTCGGGCGGCGAAGGCAGATAGTCACGGACGGCGTCGAGCAGCTGCGGCACGCCGACATTGCGCAAGGCGCTGCCGAACAGGACCGGGACCAGATTGCGGCGGATGACCGCTCGTCGCAAGGCTGCCCGCAGGATTTCCGGAGGCGGGGTGGTGTTCTCCAAGTAGGCGTTGAGAATGACGTCATCGCTTTCGGCCAGGCATTCGATCAGGTGGCTGCGGGCGGTCAAGGCGTCGGGATTGGCGGCGAAATCGAGTTTGTGGCCGGTCGGCTGGCCGTCGGGGCTGATCACTTCTCCGGTCAGCAGGTCGGCCAGGCCGCAGTTGCCGTCGCCCCGGTCGAGGGGAAACTGCAGGGGGACGGCGTTGACGAGCAGTTTTTCCTTGAGTTGGCGCACGACCCGGTGGTGGTCGGCGCCGGGGCGATCGAGTTTGTTGATGAAGGCGATGATCGGGATGGCGTGGCGCCGGGCTTGGCGCCAGACGGTTTCGGACTGGGCCTGGACTCCGCGCAAGGCGCAGAAGACGGCGATGGCCCCGTCCATCACGGACAATGTCCTCTCGACTTCCGCCGTGAAGTCGATATGTCCCGGGGTGTCGATGACGTTGATTTGGGTCTGGTTCCAGGTGCAGGTGACGGCGGCGCTGATGATGCTGATTCCCCGCTGCCTTTCCTGCGGCAGGGAATCGGTCACCGTGTTGCCGTCCTGCACATCCCCCATATAGCGGATCGTTCCGGTGTTATAGAGAATGCGCTCGGTCAGCGTCGTCTTGCCGGCGTCGATATGGGCGATGATGCCGACATTGCGAATGGCATCAGCAGGCCACATCGGATACCGCGCGTTGGATGGTGGATGGTTGCGGAAAGGAGCGGTGTTTCCCGGCCGGCCTCGGGAGACGAGCCGGAAAACGGGGGGACGGGGAGAGGCTTACCAGCGGTAGTGGGCAAACGCCTTGTTGGCATTGGCCATCTTGTGGGTATCGTCCTTCTTCTTGACGGCGTTGCCGGTGTTGTCGAAGGCGTCGAGAAGTTCACCGGCCAGGGACTGGGCCATGGCCATGCCGCGGCGGCCGCGGGCATAGCCGACGATCCAGCGCAGGGCGACGGCCGCCTGCCGCTCAACCGGCACTTCGAGGGGGACCTGGTAGGTCGCGCCGCCGACGCGGCGGCTCTTCACTTCCAGGCGCGGCTTCACGTTTTCGAGCGCCTGCTGGAAGACTTCCAGCGGGTCAACGTCTTTCTTCTTCGCCTTGATGATGTCCATGGCATCGTAGACGATGCCCTGGGCGACGGTCTTCTTCCCGCGTTCCATCACAGTGTTGATGAGGCGGGCGATGATCTCGCTGTTGAAGCGGATGTCCGGAGTGACCGGACGCTTGTCTGATTTACGTCTTCTCATTATTGGTCATTCCCTGGACAGGTTATTTCTTCTTGGCTCCGCCCTTGGCGGCGGCGCCGGCGGCGCCGGCTTTCGGCCGTTTGGTGCCGTACTTCGAACGGCCTTGACGGCGCTTGTCAATTCCGAGGGTGTCGAGGGACCCGCGCACAATATGATAGCGGACGCCGGGGAGGTCGCGGACACGGCCGCCGCGGACCAGGACGACGCTGTGCTCCTGGAGGTTGTGGCCTTCGCCGCCGATATAGGCGGTGACTTCCAGGCCGTTCGTCAAGCGCACCCTGGCGATTTTCCGCATGGCGGAATTCGGCTTCTTGGGGGTGCGGGTCGTGACTTGAAGGCAGACCCCGCGGCGCTGCGGGCACCCGGCGATGGCGCGGACGCGGCTCTTGCGCGGCTTGGCCTGGCGCCCATTTCGTACCAATTGATTGATTGTCGGCATCTTGCTTCCTGTGTAATAATCACAACTAGAAAATTGAACTATTAATTTACCGTCTTGACCGATATTGTCAATGCCAATGCGAACAAATAACCGGGAAAAAGCGCCGCCGGGGTGGCAAGGGCGCCTTTTCCGGCGGCGGGCAACCGCGGGTTGGCGCTCAGATATCGAGGAATTTGCGCACTCCGGCGATGTCCTTTTTGTCTTTTGATTCCTGGGTTGAGGTCGCCGGTTCGGTGCTTTCGCGGTTGTCGTCTTCGGCCGGGTGCAGTTCCAGCTTGACTTTCTGGACGGTATGATAGCCGGTGCCGGCCGGGATGAGATGTCCCATGATGACGTTTTCCTTGAAGCCGACCAGATTGTCGACCTTGCCCATGGTGGCGGCTTCGGTCAGGATGCGGGTGGTGTCCTGGAACGACGCCGCCGAGATGAAGCTGTCGGTGGCCAGGGCGGCCTTGGTGATTCCCTGCAGCATCTGCTGGGATTCCGCGGCCTTGCCGCCCACGCTGATGACGCGCTGGTTCTCTTCCTCGTATTTGCGCTTGTCAACCAGTTCGCCGTACAGGAAGACCGTGTTGCCCGGATTGGTGATGCGCACCCGGCGCATCATCTGGCGGACGATGATCTCGATGTGCTTGTCGTTGATTTCGACGCCCTGGGCCCGGTACACCTGCTGGACTTCGTTGACCAGGTACTCCTGCAGCTCCTGCGGACCGCACACTTCCAGCATTTCGTGCAGGACGGCGGCGCCGTCGGTCAGCGGAACGCCTTTCTTGACGTATTCGCCGTTGTAGACGACGATCGTCTTGCCGGCCGGGATCAGGTGGTCGATGACCATGCCGCTCTCGGTGTCATGCACCTTGATGTTGCGGCGGCCCTTGTTCGGCTTGTCGAATTCGACGACGCCGTCGATGCGGGCGATTTCGGCGGCTTCCTTCGGCCGGCGCGCTTCAAACAGTTCGGCCACGCGCGGCAGACCGCCGGTGATGTCTTTCGTCCGGATGTTCTGGCGCGGCGTCTTGGCCAGGATCTGGCCCTTCTTGACCTTGGCGCCCTCGGCGACGACGATATGGGCGCCTTTCGGCAGCGCATAGAAGTCGAGGACCGCCGCATCGTCGCCGGCCAGGGCTTTCTTGCTGTCGTCGATGATGACCAGCTGCGGGTGGACATCGTCGCTGTGCTCCATGACGACCGTCTCTTCGCGGCTGCTGGTCGGGTCGACTTCACGCTTCATCGTGATGCCTTCGGTCAGATCGCGGAATTCGACCCGGCCGGAATGGCGGGTGATGACCGGGACGTTGAACGCGTCCCACTCCACGAAGCGCTCGCCGGCCTCGATCAAGCTGCCCTCGGCCTTCTGCAGGGTCGCGCCCGGCACCAGGTCGTAGCTTTCCAGTTCGACGCCATCTTCGGCTTCGATGATGACGCGGCCGTTGTTGTTCAGGACGATGTACTTGCCGTCTTCAGTCAGGACCGGCTCCGCTTCCTGGATGCGCAGGATGCCGGCCTTGACCGCGTTGTAGTAGGCTTGGCTGGACGAGGCGAAGGCCGTGCCGCCGAGGTGGAAGGTACGCATGGTCAGCTGGGTGCCGGGCTCGCCGATGGACTGGGCGGCGATGATGCCGAGCGGGTCGCCCTCGTTCGGCATTTCCCCGGTGGCCAGGTTGCGGCCGTAGCACTTGCAGCAGACGCCGCGCTTGCTTTCGCAGGTGAGGACGGACCGGATGCGGACCTGGCTGATGCCGAGCTGCGCAATCCGCTTGGCGACGGGCGCCAGGATTTCCTCGTTGATGCCGACCAGCACCTTGCGGGAGATCGGATCGCGGACCTCGTCGGCGCTGAACCGGCCGATGATGCGGTCTTCGAGCGGGAGGCGGTCTTCGTTGCCCTGGCGGATCGGCTTGGCCCAGATGCCGTTGACCGTGCCGCAGTCGTCTTCGACGCAGATGACGTCGTGGGCGACGTCGACCAGCCGGCGCGTCATATAGCCGGAGTCGGCCGTTTTCAAGGCCGTGTCGGCCAAGCCCTTGCGGGCGCCGTGCGAGCTGATGAAATATTCGAGGACGGAGAGGCCTTCCCGGAAGTTGGCGATGATGGGTCGTTCGATGATGTCGCCGGAGGGCTTGGCCATCAGGCCGCGCATGCCGGCCAGCTGGCGGACCTGGTCCTTGCTGCCGCGGGCGCCGGAGTCAAGCATGGCGAAGACGGGGTTGATCTCCGCCCGGCCTTCATTTTCTTCCAGGACATGGAACAGGTAGTTGGTCAGTTCCTTGTTGACGTTGGTCCAGATGTCGATGCAGCGGTTGTAGCGTTCCTGCTTGGTGATGACGCCGTCGTCGTACTGCCGCTGGATGTTGTCGACCTCCTTCTGGGCCGCATCGATCAGGCGTTTCTTCTCTTTGGGCACGACCATGTCCTGGATGCCGATGGAGAAGCCGGCCCAGGTGGCGTATTCGTAGCCGAGGTCCTTCAGACGGTCCAGGACCTGGATGAGCCCGACGCGGCCGACGTGCTCATAGCAGTCCTTGATCATAGTGCCCAGTTCCTTCTTGCCGACCGGGCCGTTGTGGAAGCCCATCAGCTCCGGCCAGATCTCGTTGAAGATGCAGCGGCCGACGGTGGTGACGATGAAGCGTTCGTCCTTGACCGCGGCGTTCCACACCGTGTTCTTCCCGTGGAAGGGATTGCGCAGGTGGAAGAAGTCATGCATGGTGATGGCCTTCGCGTCCAGGGCGCGGAGCGCCTCGTGGTAGTCGTTGAACCACAGCTGTTCGGACGGCTTCCGCTCCTTGAACTTCGCCTTCAGTTTCTTGTTCTCGAAGCAGAGGAAATAGACGCCGAGGGTGATGTCCTGGCTGGGGGTGGTGATGGGCTTGCCGCTGGCCGGCGAGAAGATGTTGTTGGGCGCCAGCATGATCAGCTTCGCTTCCAGCTGGGCTTCGTTGGACAGCGGGACGTGCACGGCCATCTGGTCGCCGTCGAAGTCGGCGTTGAAGGCGGTGCAGACCAGGGGATGGAGGCGGATGGCCTGCCCCTCGATCAGGATCGGGTCGAAAGCCTGGATGCTGAGCCGATGCAGGGTCGGGGCGCGGTTGAGGAGAATGGGATGGCCCTTGATGACCTCGTCGAGGATGTCCCAGACTTCCTTCCGGCGCTGTTCAATCCACTTCTTGGCATTGCGGACCGTATGGACATGGCCGCGTTCCTTCAAGCGGCGCATGATGAAGGGCTCGAACAGGGTCAGCGCCATTTCCTTGGGCAGGCCGCATTGGTTGATGCGCAGTTCCGGGCCGACGACGATGACCGAGCGGCCGGAATAGTCGACGCGCTTGCCGAGCAGATTCTGGCGGAAGCGGCCCTGCTTGCCTTTCAGCATGTCGGTCAGCGACTTCAGGTTGCGGTTGCCGGTGCCGGTCACGGGACGGCCATGCCGCCCGTTGTCCAGCAGCGCGTCGACCGCTTCCTGCAGCATGCGCTTTTCGTTGCGGATGATGACTTCCGGCGTTTTCAGCTGCAGCAGGTGGCGCAGGCGGTTGTTGCGGTTGATGACGCGGCGGTAGAGGTCATTCAGGTCGGAGGTCGCAAAGCGGCCGCCGTCCAGAGGCACCAGGGGGCGCAGCTCCGGGGGGATGACCGGCAGCACGTGCAGGACCATCCAGCACGGGTTCATGTTATGGTCCAGGAACCCCTCGACGAGGCGCGCCCGCTTGGCGATCTTCTTGCGCAGGGATTTGCTGGCGCCGCGGGCCTTGGTGCCCTCCGCCTCCTGGGTGCGGTCGAGCTCGTCGGTCAGCTCCTTCTTCAAAGCCGGCAAGTCCAGCCGCGCCAGCAGCTGTTCGATCGCCTCGGCGCCCATGCCGGCCTTGAAGGCGTCGCCGTATTCTTCGCGGTTCTGGCGGTACTGCTCGTCGGTCAGCAGCGTCTTTTCCTGCAGGGGCGTATTGCCCTTGTCGATGACGATCCACTCCTCATAGTAGAGGACTTTTTCCAAGGCACGGGGGGTCATGTCGAGGATCATGCCGATGCGGCTGGGCAGGCATTTGTAGAACCAGACGTGGGAGACCGGCACCGCCAGCTCCAGATGGCCCATGCGCTCGCGGCGGACGCGGGCGTAGGTGACTTCGACGCCGCAGCGGTCGCAGACGACGCCCTTGTGCTTCTGGCGCTTGTACTTGCCGCAGTTGCACTCCCAGTCCTTCATCGGCCCGAAGATCCGTTCGCAGAACAGACCGCCTTTTTCCGGCTTGAACGAACGGTAGTTGATCGTCTCGGGATTCTTGACCTCGCCGTGGCTCCAGGCGCGCATCCGCTCCGGCGAAGCGACGCTGATGCTGACGCAGCTGGTATCGTCCATCGCCGCGATGCCACTGATGTTTTTCATTGTGCTATCCAAGGAAGTGACCCTCCATTTTTTGCGTTCTACCGGCTCGTCCGACCGTCGTCGCCGCCGCGGCGGAGCCGGGTCGGCGGCGACCTTCGTCAGGCAAGGATACTGCGGGCGTGATTGACGCGGACGTCAAGGCAGAGGCTGCGCATCTCATTCATGAGGACGTTGAATGATTCGGGCGTCCCGGCGATCAGGGAGTTGTCGCCATGCATGATGGATTCGTAGATCTTGGTGCGGCCGGTGACGTCGTCGCTCTTGACCGTCAGCATTTCCTGCAGCGTGTAGGCGGCGCCGTAGGCTTCCAGGGCCCAGACTTCCATTTCCCCGAACCGCTGGCCGCCGTGCTGGGCCTTGCCGCCCAGGGGCTGCTGGGTGACGAGGGAGTACGGGCCGACGGCGCGGGCGTGGATCTTGTTGGCCACGAGGTGGTCGAGCTTGAGCATATAGATCTGGCCGACCATGATCCGCTGCGTGAACGGTTCGCCGGTGCGGCCGTCGAACAGCCGCGTCTTGCCGTCGATGCCAATGAAGCACTCGTCCCGGTTGCGGCCCTCGTCGTCGACGACGTGTTCGGCGGCGCGGCCGCCTTTCGGGTCGGCTTTGGTCACGTGCCAGCCCTGCTCCTGGACCTTGACGCGGCGGGCTTCCGCCAGCAGTTCGATGATCTGGTTTTCCCGGATGCCGTCGAACACGGGCGTGGCGATCGTCTTGCCAAGGACCTTGGCCGCCCAGCCGACATGGGTCTCGAAGACCTGGCCGACGTTCATCCGGGACGGCACGCCGAGGGGATTGAGGACGATGTCGACCGGCGTGCCGTCCGCCATGAACGGCATGTCGGCGACCGGGACGATCTTGGCCACGATGCCCTTGTTGCCGTGGCGGCCGGCCATCTTGTCGCCGACGGACAGGCGGCGCTTGCTGGCGATGTAGACCTTGACGGACTTGATCTGGCCGGCTTCCTGGCCGTCGTTCTGGTCCAGCAGCTGGATTTCCTCCAGCCGGCACTGGTCGTTGTCGCGCAGCTTCGAGCGATAGCCCTTGATGATCTCGTCGATGCGGGTCTTTTCCTCGCTGTCGCGCATGATATAGGAATCATAGTTGGCCGCCAGGCGGGCCAGCATGCTCTTGGTGATCTTGCGGTCGGCGGCGATCAGCTCTTCCGGTTCGTCCGACACCAGGCGGGTGATGGCGCAGGGGAGCTTCTTGCCCAGGAATTCCTCGCTGAGGACTTTCACCATTTCTTCCAGGATGCCGTTCTGGCCGCTGCGGTAGCGGTTTTCCGTCTCCTTGATTCGCGCCTTGACCTCCTGCTTGCTGAGCCGGCTCTTGTTCGGGTCGGCCCGGCGTTCGATGCGGACGTCCATGACGATGCCCGAGCAGCCCCCGGAGACTTTCAGCGAGGTGTCCTTGACGTCGGCGGCCTTTTCGCCGAAGATCGCCTTCAGCAGGCGCTCTTCGGGCGCCAGGTCGGACTCGCTTTTCGGGGTGATCTTTCCGACCAGGATGTCGCCGGGGTTGACTTCCGCTCCGATGCGGACGACGCCTTCGGTGTCGAGGTTGCGCAGGGCTTCCTCGCCGACGTTCGGGATGTCGCGGGTGATTTCCTCGGGCCCCAGCTTGGTCTCGCGGGCGATGACGTCTTCCAGGCTGACGTGGACGCTGGTGTAGACGTCTTCGCTGACGAGGCGTTCGCTGATGATGATGGCGTCCTCGAAGTTGTAGCCGTGCCAGGACATGAAGGCCACGGTCACGTTGCGCCCCAGCGCCAGCTCGCCGCCGTCGGTGGAGGCGCCGTCGGCGATCGCCTGGCCCTTGCGGACCTGGTCGCCGCGCTTGACGATCGGGTGCTGGTTGATCAAGGTCGAGGCGTTCGAGCGCAAAAACTTGTACAGATTATAGACCTGGGCGGCAGTCGGGCGTTCCGGGAGCTTGCCATCCGGGGTGATGATGATCCGCTCGGCGTTGGCCGAGGCCACGATGCCGTCTTCGCGGGCGCAGACGATGGCTCTGGAATCGCGGGCGACGACATGCTCCAGGCCGGTCCCGACCAGGGGGCGGTCCGCCTTCAGCAGCGGCACCGCCTGCCGCTGCATGTTCGAACCCATGAGGGCGCGGTTGGCGTCGTCGTGCTCCAGGAACGGAATCAGGCCGGCCGCGGCGCTGATCAGCTGCTTCGGCGAAATGTCCATGTACTGGACGTCCTCGGCCCCGAATTCGCCGGAGTCGCCTTTCAGGCGCGAGAGGACGTCCTTCTTGCTGAAGGTGTTCTTGTCATCGAGCTCGGCGTTCGCCTGGGCGATGATGAAGTCCTCTTCCTGGTCGGCGGTCAGGTATTCGACCTCGTTGGTGACGCGGCGGTTCTGGACCCGCCGATAGGGCGTCTTGATGAAGCCGAACTCGTCGATGCGGCCATACAGAGCGAGCGAGGAGATCAAGCCGATGTTGGGGCCTTCCGGCGTCTCGATCGGGCAGACCCGGCCATAGTGGCTGGGATGGACGTCGCGGACGTCGAAGCCGGCCCGCTCGCGGGTCAGGCCGCCGGGGCCGAGGGCGCTCAGGCGGCGCTTGTTGGTCAGTTCGGCCAGGCAGTTGGTCTGGTCCATGAACTGGCTGAGCTGGTTGCGGCCGAAGAAGTCGCGGATGACGCCGGCCAGCATCTTGTTGCTGACCAGCTTGGAGATGCTGACTTCCTCGGGGTTGATGTCGGAGCTGTTAAGGCGCTCGCGCACGAAATTGGCGGTGCGGGCCAGGCCGATGCGGCACTGGTTCTGCAGCAGCTCGCCGACGGTGCGGATGCGGCGCCGGCCGAGATGGTCGATGTCGTCGACCTGGCCGTCGCCCTTGCGCAGGCGCATCAGATACGCCGTCGCCGCCGCCACATCCGTCTTCGTCAGGATGCGGACGTTCCCGGTGACCTTGATGTTCAGGCGCTGGTTCATCTTGAAACGGCCGACCAGGCCGAGGTCGTAGCGGCGCGGGTCTTCGAAAAGACGCTTGAACAGGCTCTTGGCATGGCCGGCGTTGAGGGGCTCGGCCGGCCGCATCCGCTTGTAGATTTCCTTCTGGGCGTCTTCCGCCGTGTGGGTGGCGTCCTTCTGCAGGCAGTGCACAAAAAAGTCGCCGACGCGGCTGGTGTCGACGACGGTGACCTTCTTGACGCCGTTCTCCTTCAGCACCTGGATCGTCTTTTCGCTCAAGGTGTCGAGGGCCTCGACCAGGACGATCTCGGCATCGTCCGGGTGCGTGATGGCCTCGGCCACGAACATGTGGGAGAGGTCGGCGTCACCCGACAGCTTGGACACGGCGACGTCGCGGACGTAGCGCTGATAGACCATGAGTTCGTCGACGCCGTTCTCGGCCAAGGTCTTCAGCAGGGCCGGGGTGACCGGGCTGTCGGCCGCGGCCAGCAAGGTCTGGGCGCCTTTCGCGTCGGCGGGGCCGAACACGTCCGCCGTCACCTGCAGGCCGGCCAGCTTCTCCTTGCCCTCGCGGCGCAGCGTCTCCACCGCACTGGTGCGGTAGTCGCGGTAGACGGCGTCGAGGATGCTCAGGTTGCCGTCAAAGCCGAACGCGCGCAGGAAGGTGCAGATCAAGAACTTGCGGCGGCGGCGCTTCCGGTCGAGATAGATATGCATCAAATCGTTGATGTCGAAATGGACTTCCAGCCAGGAGCCATGATCAGCGATGATTTTGTAGGAAAACAGGATCTTGCCGCTGGGATGGCGCATGGATTCGAAACAGACGCCGGGCGACCGATGCAGCTGGCTGACAATGACGCGTTCCGCCCCGTTGATGACAAAGGACCCGCGGTCCGTCATCAGGGGCATGTCGCCCATATATAATCTCTCTTCCTTGACGTCCTTGTTGTTGGGGCTGCGCAGACGGAAAACAACATTCAGGCCGACCTGATACGTGCCGCCGTCCTTCAGGCAATCCACCAGGGGAGTCTTCGGTTCGCCCAATTCATAGCGGACGAACTCCAAGCCGCAGCTGCCTTCGCTGCCGTCGCGGTCGGGAAAGGTCTCCGCCAAAACTTCTTGCAGACCCTGGTGCGCCCGCTTTTCCGGCGCCACCCGATACTGCAGAAAATCATCATACGACTTGGTTTGTATCTCAATCAGATCCGGTATGTCGATGAGATCCTTCAGACGGCCGTAATTTTCGCGTTGTGTCATGCTTGTTTCCGCCCCAGATCGTTGGTTTTTGACCAGGCCCTCTCCCGCCGGCAACGGCGAAAACGGCCCGAAGCATAAAAACTTAGGTGATGGAAGTCGAAAGAATGCCGATGCGGTCTGACTGCCGGCGGTCGGCCGGCCGGCCGCGGTCGTGATCGCCGGAACAGCGCAACGCTTCCCGGCCAGTTCGGGCGGTGCCGCGGGGTGGTCGCGCGTGCAGGCGACAATCCAGTGCATGAGTTCTGCTGCCCCGGACACCCTGACCCTGACCCGTCCCGACGACTGGC
>JAKLHU010000100.1 GCA_022709995.1 Verrucomicrobiota bacterium
CAGCGCTTCCAGGACTTGATCCAGCTCGCCGCCCGCCTCGAACTCATCCCCCAGGCCGAGGCCGACGGCCTCCGCCACACGGTCGCCAGCCGGATGCACCAGAAGCATCTTCTCGAACACTCCCCCCTGGACACGACCACACCCAAGGCCAAGCAGGAAATCTGGTCAATCCCTGCCTTCCTGGCCCAACTGTCGCGGACGGCAATCGTCATCGACGGCTACAACGCCATCAAATGCTCCAAACACTGGGCGGAGGTCGAACAGAAACACGGACTCGACGAGGCCAGACGAGTCTTCCTCGACGACTGCCGACGCAAAAAACACTTTTTCCGGGAATGGGTGATCGTGTTTGACGGCAACGACCCGATCCTTTCCACCGTGGAAAAGGATGACGACGGCATGACCGTCGCCTTTGCCGCCAAAAAGAACGCCGAGCACAATGCCGACGACTATATCATTGAATACCTGCGGAGCCTGCCTCAAAACGGAAACCACGTCTGGCTGGTGACAGGCGACTATGGACTGCGGAGCCAGGCCGAGCCCTTCTGCCACGCTTTTGTCACCGCGGCGGCCTTGGAAGGCTTTCTCCATCCCGGCCCGTGAACGCCCCCTCCAGGCTTCATTCCCCGCCACGGCCTCCCGGTTTCGCCGCCCCCCTTTCCCGGCCGGCGCCGCCGATTGCCCGGCGGCATCTTGCCGCTCCCCGCTCCCCGCTGAGGACCGGACCGGCCGCCGACGGCGTTCGGTCCGGAAAACAATGCAGGCACCCCGGGTGCGCCCACTGAGGACGGCCCGGGATGCCTGACTTACCAATGAAAACAGCGGCGGCTCGCCTGACCGGAGGTCAGAACTTGCGCGGCAGGGGATTCTGGCGATGGCACTCTTCAATGACGGCGATCTGCTGGCCGACTTGCTCCGGAGTAATGACCAGAGCCGTGCCCTTGGTCAAGGCATCGTACAGATTGTCATAGAAGCGGGCCGAGGTCGAATTGAACAGATCCTTCTCCTCCGCCGGGACCTCCCAGGCCTCCGACTGGAATTCCAGCTTGTCCGAGCAGTAGGACGGCCCGGGCAGCGGCTCGCGGATCAGCTTCACCGGCGGGGCTTCCTCCGGCTTGTAGTATTTCCATTCGATCCTGTTCATGGTCCCAGTCAGGCTGCCGTACGTTCCGTAGACTTGATAGACATACGGATTAAAATGGGAGTTGGAGCACACTTCCAAGTCGATGATCGGCCGGCCGGGATAGGAAAGCATGACCTTGCAAAAGTCGTCGGCGTCGCCAAGGCTGTTGACCACGTCCATCTTGCACCACACATTCGGCATGATGTCGCGGCCGATGAAGCCAAGCGCCTGATCCATCGGATGCGGACCGGTGTTGAACAGACCGCCGGCGTTGAACGCCTGCAAGGTCTGCCAGTCATAGCGCCGGGCAAAATTATTGAAGGCGATCTTCACCATCTTGATCCGGCCGAGAACACCGGACAGCAGAATCTCGTTGATCTTGCGATAATACGGCGCAAACCGCGACTGCTGGAACACGGCCAGCAAACGCCCGGTCTGCTTCGACACCCCGATCAGCTCCTTGACCTCGTCGCTGGTACGGGCAAACGGCTTCTCGCTCAGGACATTCAAGCCGGCCAGCATGATTTCCTTGGAAATCGGCGCGTGCATGTGGCTGAAGCTCGAATTGACCACAAGGTCGAGATTCAACGACTTGTCGTTGATCATCTCCCGGTAATCCTGATACGTCGCACAGCCGTATTCCGTGGCGGCGCGCTCGCAACGATCCGCCAACAAATCGCTGACCGCGACGATCTTGAACTTCTCCGGAACGTTCTTCAAAAACTCGGTATGGATGTTCCGGCCGCTGCGACCCTGGCCAATGACGCCAAGACGCAAAACCCGCCCCGCCGGCTTGACCACCTTGGCCGGCTTGGCCGCCTTCTTCGCAATGTCCTGTTTTGCCATGATGACTGCTTCTCTTCTTCAAAGGATGGGTTGATGCTGCACCAGGCCTTGACCCGGTGACGACTAAAACTGACGTGAAAATAACTTAACACGGTTTCGCCAAATGACAACACGGCCCTCCGCCTTTCCCACCCGCCAAAGAGTGGGAAAGACGAAGCGGCCGTCCGCCTCAGAACAGGCTCTGCAGGTCCATGATGCGCTTGGCCAGAAGCCAGCGGTAGACATCGAAGGTCTCCGCGCCCCACAAGCCGTCGTTCTTGTATTTTGTCTGCACCTGGATGGAGGAACGGATCAGCTCGATGTCATCACGGGCGGCCTGGGCCTCGGCCGCGAAGCCGGCTGCCGCCGCCGCCGCAATCCATTTCTCCAGAGTGTTCAGATAGCGGCCATCGTCCAGCCCCTCCCGGTAGGCCACCCACAGGGTGACGGGAATCGGCGTGCCGTCCACATCCGTCCGGTTGACGAAATCAGAGGACGAGGAGTCCAGATAGTTCCACTGGCTGCCGCCCGACGACTGGTAAATCCAGGGAATCAGGCAGCGGAACCCGGAATTCCAGAACCCGAAGCCATAGGTCATGCGGGCGCCCTTGGTCGGGGTGTGGTCGTTCTCGCCGGAGATGTGATTGGGATAGCACCAGTATTCCAGACCAGGAGTCGCGGCCATGTCCCGTTCGATCACGTCCTTCGGAAACGTGAACGGCTGGCAGCACCAGACGTCAACAAAGGGCCGCATCGGCGCAAACTGCTCATGGGCCGGATCGGCCGTCACGTACGTGCGCGCCCCCGGCACCGCCTTGATCGCCTGCATGACCCGAGTCATAAACGCCACCGCCAGCGGACTGGTCGACGGCTCGTCCACCGGATAAAACAAAATCGGCGGCCATTCCCGACGCTTGGCCTCGTCGACGATCGCCTGCACCGACGCGGTCAGGTCAGTGAAAAATTCATCCGGCGGCATTTTCAGAAGACTGAGGTGGGAGCCCATGCCGGCCTTCATGTACTTTTGATAGATGCCGCCGACGTTGAACGAGCAGGCGATGGGCTTGGAAAAGCCGACCTTGCGATACAGATCGACCACGCGCTGGAACGCGTCGCCGCCCACGACCCAGCGGCCGTTCGACTCGGTCACCCCGATGCCGCTGACCAGCGTGTTCATGCCAATCGCCCGCATGTCCTCATGCTCGGCTTCGGCCTTGCGACGCCACCAGGACCGCGAAAAATCGTCCGGCGCCCCGGACATCTCGGAATACGGGTGGCGGTAATACTGCCCATAGACCAGGCTTTCATCCTTCAGCAGGAAAATCGGCAGCACCCGCAGGCTGACCGGCACCGCGACCGTCGTGTTGTCGGCCTTGACCTCGACCTCGCCGCTATACGTCCCGACCGGAGTGCCCGGCTCGACCTGGACCGTGATCCAGACCCGGAAATTCTCGCCTTTGACCAGACGCTGCGGACCGCGCCAGGGCATGAGCACGTCCGGAGCCCGATAATAAATGTTAAAGATCGAATAGTTCGGACGCACGTTCATGTAGCGGACATAGCGCAGGTCAACCGCCGCCGCCGGCAGCGCCGCGCCGCTCTCGTTGACCAGCCGCCCCACCGTCACCTCGAGATTCTCAAAAGGACGCAGCGGGTGAATCGTGAAAGTGAGCGGTTCATATTCGTTCTGGGCGGCGAACGCCCGCACCGGCGCATCGATTTCACGCGCCCGCGGAAAATGGTCCGGCCACACCGGCTCGACCCACGGCCGAGCGAAAATCGCCAGGCCGTCGGCCTGCTGCTTCGCCGTCCAGGACGGCTCCGGGACATCGCTTTGCCGGGGTGTTTCCTGCCATTTGACCAGTTCATCCGGCGGCAGCACAAAGCATTCCCGGCGGATGGCCTGCAGTTCGCCGTCGCGATACGCCACCCATTCCTTTTTCGGCACGGCGACGATCGTGTTGATGGCCCAGCGGCTGCGAGTCGACACCTCGAGCTTCAAACCGTCGGCATCGGCCTTGGCGTCCAGTTCAAAGTCCATGATTTCGTAGTTGCCGGCGTAGGTCGTGCCGGCTGCATCGCTGGCGCTGGCAATCTTGACGTCCCAGACTTGACGGGGATTGCCGCCGCCGTTGCCGGTCAGCACCCAGACCCGATAATCGCCGGCCGGCACCTTCAGCACCAGCGTCGCCGGCGCCGGGCTCTGCACATGACCGCAGGTCAAATCAATCGGATAATTCGGCGGTGGCAGCTGGCGGCCGCGGCCGACATCCATCTTCCATTCCCGTACAATCGGCGTGTATTGCGCCCGGACGCCGTCGCCGCCGGCCGTCCAGGACGCCTTCTCGCCGCCCTTTTCCGTCACCCGCACAAAACCCTCCCGCAACGGCGCCTCCGCCTTGGCAAAGTCAAAGCGGTGCGCGTCAGCCCAACCAACGGACACGCTGGCCAGAAAAGCCAGCCCCAGACCATAGACCCGAGCCGATAATCCCTTGCTTGTCATATTCTTCATCCTTTTCCCAAGATGGTCCATTGAAATATCCTCGTAAAGCTGACCGGCGGCCGCTCAAAACGGCCCCCGGATCAGCACCACGTCGTCTCTGGCTTCGGCGATGGTCCGGCCGTCCTGCTCCAGGCGGCGCAACAGCTGGTACCGGCCATTTTCCGCGAACGACCAGAAGATGCGCAGCACGGCCTCGGGGCCCAGGGCGCGGGTAAAGCCACTGGCGACGCACCGACCGTCCTGGTCCGCCAGCCACCACGACACGGTCAGCAGCCGCCGCGACCGCGCCGCAATCTGCACCGGAAAGCGCACGGCCGTGGCCTCGGAACCGGTCAGATAAAAAACGCTGCGCTCCAATTTGCCCAGCATCGGCGGCACCGCCGCCAGCTGGCGCACGAGCTTGCGCACGGTGCGGCCGGCGGAAAGCACCTCAATCACCAGGCTGGCGCCGGCGTCCGCTTCCGTCAGCTCCCATTCCAGCGTGACGTCCGTCGCCTCCTGCGGCGCGACCACGACCTTCCGCTCCGCGGTCTCCCGGCCGACCAGGCCGGCCCGCACCACGACCTCGGCGGTCTGCTGGTCCCAGTTCTTCAAGGTAAGCCGGGCTTCGTTGCGACCGGCCTGGCAATCGCCAAAGTCATACGAGGCCAGGCTCAGGCGCAAGCCCTCCGGGCTGACGCCGCGCAGGACGTCGAAAGCCGCCAGATCGGCAAACATGTTGATCGGCGTTTTCAGGCTGGTGGCCAGCTGAGTCTGCAAGCCGGCCCGCCGGCCCCGGGCGAGGTGGAACGTCCAGTCCGCCCCGGGACGCCCCAGCGGCAAATTGGCAAACGGCAGGCGCGCTTCCAGAACCCAGCGGTCGCCCAGCTTCTGGACCTTGGCCACCAGGCCGCTTTCCCAGCTCAAGTCCAGCCCGGCCCCGCGGTAGTCGCTGATGCCGTCCATGACCACGCCATTGGCGTTGACGACAATCTGGACGTGGCTCTGGCGGTCGCCCGCCGGGTTGAAGAACATCTCGATGCTGTCGTCCATCCAGGTCTTGCCGTCATGCTCGGTGGCTTTCAAGAGCAGGGACTTCATGGCGGGCTCCATGCACTCGACCGCAATCAGCAAGGCGTCCTTTTCCTTCGCCAGCCAGGCACGCGTCGCCGGCATGGGGTTTTCCGGATCAACCCGGAAAGGCTGAAACTCCTTGATCAGCGCCGGCCCCTGCCAGCACTCTTCGCGCAGGCGGCCATCAATAACGGCCGGCTGCTTCGCCTCGACGTCGACGGCATACGTCTCAATCTGCGCCGAAACGCCGGTTCCCGCCAGCAGGATCGCCGCCAGCAGTTCCAGAAGCATCGGTCTGCCCTGCGGTGTTTTCATTTGCTCGCCTCCCACGGTGAAGAAATGACTTTGACCGGCACGCTTACCAGACGCTCCGGATTGGCGGGAAACGCCGTCAGCTGGTAGTCGCCTGGCGCCAGGCGCAGCTCGGCCACGTCGATGTCCAGACTCTGCTGGCCGCGCCGCACCGGAAGCGTCTCCAGTCGCAACGGCTTGCCGTCCTGGGACAGCTCAAACGGAATCCCCCGCGCCGCCTCCGACTCGGGGCCCTCGACCACAAGCTCAACCGTGATCGAGCCGGTTTCGGCATACAGCACGGCCGACTTGGCCGTCATAGCCGCCACCCGGCAGAAACTCGACCGGACCAGCCGGAAGCCGGCAAAGTGAAAATCAAGCAGGTCCCCGTCGCGGTAGTCCTTCTCGCTGATGTTCACGCCCAGGTTTTTCAGCTGGTCGGCCGATTCGATGGCGGAAATCGGCTTGCTGACCGGTATCCACTGGCCGAGAACCAGGGGCACGTCCGTGCCGAACTTGATATAGCTCGCCTTCTGGTTCTCCGCGTACAGGGCCATGTTCAGGGCGGCGGCCGGGACATCCTCCCGGCTCATGGTCGCGTAGACCTGGAATTCAAACCGGTCATACTGCGCAAAAACTTTCTCCGACGCCCGCAGGTCGAAGTAGAGGCGCGGCCAGCCAATCGGGTATTTCTCCTCGCCGGCGTGGTAGTCGACCGGGATATGCAGGTGCAGAGCCGGCTTGCCGTCAACCACCAGCTCCGAAGCGCCAACCGTGCATTCGGCCGGCCGCCAGCGCGAGGGATCGAGAAAATCATCCAGCGGCAGGGTCTCCTCCTGGTCGACCACCGGCGGCGGAGCCCCGCCCGCCGGGATGAACAGCGGCGCCGCCGGCCGGGCCGTCTGGCCATACACCACCGCCGGCGCCTTCTTCGCCACCGCCAACGCCTGGCCGGCCCCACCGCCACTCTGACAGCCAGTGGCGGCAAGCAGAGCCGCCAGCGCCGTCATGGCTGACATCACAACTTGCCTTCTCATTCTGAAGCCTCCTTTGCAACGATCCGTTTTCCCTGGTCACTCACGGAATGACACCTGGCACTTGCACACAACGACTTGGCAACTCCCGCCCCCCGGCCCGACGACCTGACCGCCTGGCTTGTCCGCCAAGGGGTTATTCATGGTATTACATTATTACATAATACTTCCGTCTCGGCGCCGCTGCAACTACTTTTGCAGAAAAGCGACGACTGCCGGAATGATTTCGGCCCCGGCGTCCTCTAACAAATAATGCGAGGCCTCGGGCCATGTCTTGACCTCGGCCCGTGGATAAATCTTGCGCCAACGGGCCAAAAAACGCATGTTGAAGCAGAAATCCCGCTCGCCCCAGCACATCAGAATCGGCTTGTCCGCCAGCAGCGGCAGCCGCTCGCCGATGGCGGCCAAAGTCGGCCAGGTCGGATGCGACGGCCGCAGCGGAATGTCCTGCACAAACCGCAAGGT
>JAKLHU010000101.1 GCA_022709995.1 Verrucomicrobiota bacterium
GAGCAATGTGGCGGGCGCGCTGATGACCGTGCCGACACCATCGGTTATGGCCGCGGAATAATCGCCCCAATGATTAGGCTGCACACCGACGATGGTGTAGGTGGAGTTGGTGGCGAAGGCGATGTCGCCGATTCTGAGGGCGTGCAGTTCCATCGGCAGTTTGGGTTCGGCGTCGAGTTTTTCATAGCGGTCGATGATGCGCTGGCAGCGGTTGCGGCCGGCCACCAGGATGGAATTGTGGGTCAGGTTTTCCTTCGGGGTGCCGTCGGTTTTGTACGGCTTGGCCTTCAATTCGGCCAGCATGACCTTGTCGGCCTCATATTCCTCCTTGGTGATCAGGCGCTTGGTCAGCGCAGCGGTGGTCACGGCGTGCTTGATCGGCAACTCGGTCCGAATGTCTTTTCGGGCCCAGGCCAGGACTTCCTCGAAGGCGGCGCTGATGCGCTCGGCGATGTCGCGGCGTTCAAATTCCTCTGCGAACAGTCTTTCCCGGCCGTATTTCAGGCGGAAACGCCGCTCCTGGGCGTCCCGGTAATGGAGGATGCGCGGGGAGAGGTCGCCGCCGGCGGCGGCCTGGGCGATGATGTGGATGCCGCGGTGTTGTTTGCGGATCGCTTCCCGGGTTTCGTGCCAGTAGCTGGCGCTGAGCTTGTAGATGCCTTCGCTGCATTGCGAGGGGCAGGGCACGTTGACAATCGCTCCGGTCAGACGGTTCCGGCTGTCAAACGTGTACAGCAAGTTGATGAAATGATCGGCGCCGGCCTCGTAGCCCAGGAAGTTCGGGTCGTTGGTCTTGCCGTACATGGCGGAATGGCCGTTCAAGCCGTGCGTCGAATTCTTGATGGCGCCTGGGCGCAGCGAGAGGTCGTCGGAATAGGTCACTCGGCGGCTGTGGGCGACCACGGCGTAGCCGTATCCCCAGGCCACCCCGCCGCGGGCGCGGCCGCGGTACGCCTCCGCGATCGCCTCGGCCGACTGGGTGGACAGAAAATCGCGGTAGTCGTCCCCGGAGGCGATGTCCATTTCCACCGGCAGGTCGTTTTTCGACGGGGTGGAGATGCCGCCGGCGGTCTTGCTTTTGCCGGCATCCGCACCCTGATTGGGCGTCACGGGCGAATGGGGCGAGTGCCGGAGGGTGCGAGGTTGGTGGAGGACTCCATCCGCGAAATGGCTGGGCGCCGCGTGCGTATGGGTGGCGTTCATGATGATTTTCGCGACGGGGAAGCCCTTGAGGAGCTGGGCGGTCTTGGCGCGGACTTCGTCCAGCAGGCCGCTGCGGATGACCACCAGGTCCGCGGACAGGAAGCAGGCCAGGTCTTCGCCATTGTCAATGACCAGCGCGGTCACGGTGACCGGGTCGAGAACCCCCTCCGAAATCCGCATGTGGAATTGGCCGGGGATGTTGACGGGTTGGTCTGTGGACACGTCTCTGGAAGCCCATCCGATCAAAAGCTGGTTCATGGTGGCGCCTTGCTCCGAGGTTGTCGCGACCGCCGCCAGGCGACATGGCGCCGGCGGCGGCAGCTGAATGAAGGGGAATGACTGGCGATCGCGTTGTTACCGAAATAAGCAAACCCAATTATTGTAATGGCGGAAATCGGACATGCAAGCCAAACCGGCGGCAAATACGCGGCGCTGGCATGGGTAATATGCCAAAACCGGGTTACGTTATGATCTGGTCTGAATGGACGTGACGATCGCCGCCGCAATGAATGTTGCATCCAGAGACTGGCGTCGGCCGAAAGCCGCTGGGGGCCATTGAACATAAACACGGACACTGCGCTGACAGGTGAATCTATGCTGGCCAAAAACATGTCTTTTCTGATGATGGTCTTAGCCTTGGCGGCCGAGTATGTCGGCGGTGTGGAAGCGGACGACAAGCTCCTTGCCGGCCGCGACGGCCGGCCGCGGCCGAATTCGGTCCTGGTGATGGTCGATGGCCGTGAAAATGAAATTTTCACCCGCAGCCAGACTTTTGTCAACGGCATGGACATCATGTCGTTCTGCGTGGCGCATGCCGGCGGGCAGGAATTTCTCTGGCAGGTGAATTTCTACGCGGCGCCGGATTTTGAGGAAGGCGTGTTCACTTTTTATCTTGACCATGACTTGCGGGAGGACACCGGCCTGAAAATCAGCCATCCGGTGGAGGAGGCGGTTGCTCCCAGCGCCGCGGCCGTGCGTGCGAATGGTTTCGATCCGCCCCAGGCGCTGGCCGGCGCCGATCTCGGTGTCGTTTTCAGTCGCGGCCAATGCCGGCTGCTGCAATGGGCGCCGGACGGAACCGCCGCCGAGCCGCGGGAATTGCCGTTTTTGGTCAAGGACAAATGCCTGTATTTTCGCACCGTGATGCCGACGGCGCCGAAGAACAACAAGGTGAGTTTTGCGATTGCCGCCAATGCGCACAGCATTCTCACTCCGGAACGCCCGCGGCCGGCCATGCGCGACACGACCCGGCGGGCCGTCATTCATCGCTTTGCGCTTGACCCGGCCATGGACAGCGAGGCGGTCAGCGCCGACCAGGACGACGACGGCATTCCCGACGCCGTGGAAAAGGGCCTGGGCACGGATTTGGCCAGGGCCGACCGGCTGACTTTCCAGCGGGAGCACGAGCTGATGCCGGAGGAACGTCGCCGGCAGCCGGGCTACGACCCCGGCCTGGATCTGGTCGGTTATGCGGCGGGCCATGTCGCCGAGGACCGTTTTTTGTTCCGGCTGGATTTCGCGGCGCCGCCGGCCGGCAATGGCATGTACTTGATTTACCTGAACACCGACAGTCAGGCCGCCACCGGCCGGCGCATGGCCAGCGGGACGCCGATTGACGGCACGGATGCCGCCATTGCCTGCGCCGTCAACGGCCGCCCAGAGGGAAAATCGCCCTTGACCTTGTATGGGTTGACCCAGGAGCAATGCGGCGATGGCCATTCCGCCTTCGCGATCATCGGCAACAGCCTTTATTTCACGGCGGACCTGCCGATCGCCGCGGCGGACGGGCAAGCGTCGTTCGGCATGTCGGTGCTGGTGCACACCCTTGGGACAGGGACGGTCGCCATGCTGGACCGCACCGATCCCGTCCAGGTCGCCGGCCTGGCGCTTCGGGACGGCAAAAAGCCGGTCGGCGGCGGTAACTGGAACGGCGCCGGCGAGTTGCTGCGCGCCGGTGGTTTGCCCCTGATCCGGCCCCTGCTGCATGATCCCGCCAACGTCGCCATTCCCTTTGACAAGCTCGAACTGGCCGGGCTTGACGTGGATTACTTCACCAACCGCCAGTATGGCCACCTGCGCACGCTGCGTCCCCTGGGCAGCGCCGGCGTCATGGCGCCCAAGGGCCGTTATCACGTCGGATTCATGATGTTCGACACCCGTGACGGCTCGCGGGTCGGGGTGCGCATCAACGACCGTGACCGCGCGTCTCGGATGATCAATGCCGGCAACAGCGATTATTGGTTGTACTGGGAAAAGGACGCCTATGATTTCCAGGGCGATGAATACGTTGAACTGGTGGCTTTGGGCGGCATGGCGCCGCACCCGATCTGCTATCTGCTGTTTTTGGCGGTCCCGCCCGCGCCTCGCGAGCTCGACTGCACGGTCAGCGACCTCCTCACCCAGGCCGTTCCGGAAACCAGCGGCGCCGTCCGGCTGTCCTGGATAACCGCCAACCTGGCTCCGACGCGCCTCGAATACGGCATCGGCGATTTCAACCAGGTCTATTCGGCGGACAAGCCCATGCTGGTCCATCGGGCCCGGCTGGACAATTTGCGGCCCGGGCAGGAATATCAGGCCCGCGGCGTTGGGCGCGACCTGGCCGGTAATCCCGTCTACGGCGAGACGGTGCGGTTCCTGGCTGCCCTGCCGCCGCCGCCGGCCACGGTGGCGGGCCGTCGGCAGCTTGTCCTGACCGTGCAGAACGAGCAGGAGGTTCCTGGCCGCGGCGTCCTGCTGCGCAGCGGCATTCCTTTCCCGCGCGGACAATTGAGCCGCCTGGAGCATCTTCGCATCATGTCCGGAGGCCAGGAGATTCCGTCACAGTTCGCCGTTCTGGCCCGATGGCCGGACCAGAGTTTCAAAGCCGTGATGGCGACCTTTGTGGGCGATGTCGAGGCCGAAGCCAAGGCCGAGTACATTCTGGAATATGGCGCCGCCGTGCAACGGCAGGGCTTTGGCCTGTCCTTGCTGGCCGACGCCGGCGCCGGCGCCGGCGCCGGCGTGCGGCTTGACAGCGGCAAGACGCAGTATGTCATCAGCCCCCAGGGCGAGCTGCTTTTGGGCGAGGGGCGGCCGCTGCGGACCAGAATCCGGCCTCTGCAGGGCGACGAGCTGGCCACCGGGACGCTTCCGGCCAGTGTTGAAATCGAGGAAAACGGCCCGGTCTACGCCCGGGTGAAAAGCACGGTCGCCTTTCCTTTGGCGGGGGATGCGTCAACGCCCCGGCTCAGCCTCGTCTGCCGGTTCGAAGTCTGGCGGGGATCGCCGTATCTCAAACTGGCGCACAGTGTTCTGGTGCAGGGTCGGGAGCAGATGTCATTTTTCGAAGACATCTCCCTCAGCATTCCCTGGGGGGCTTCCGCCTGGCAGGCCAGCCTGGCTGGCGGCGGCTCTCTGAGCCTGGCGCCGGGCGACCGCCTGTTCCAGAGGCGCTCGGCGGAAGTCATCCGCAATGGCGGCGAGCCGCAGACCGGCCGGATCGTCGGCAATCTTTTTGCCGGCGACACTCTGGTGGCGTTGCGGCATTGCTGGGAGCAGTATCCGAAAGGCATTGCCGTCAGCGAGAATGAGTTGCGGCTGGAGCTGTGCCCGGACTTCGACGCCGGCTTTTACGACGGTTTTCCCTTTGACTGGAAGAGCACCAAGGTCCATTTCTGTCTGCAGAATGGTCATTATCAGTTCCGCCGGGGCATGCGCAAAACGCATGAGATCCTGCTGGGCCGGGGACCGGACAGCGCCGCGGCTGCCGTTTTCTGCCAACGGCCGCTGTTGGCGACCGCGCCGGCGGAATGGTATTGCCGCAGCGGCGTCTTCTACGATATCGCACCCCGGGACACGGAGGCATTCCCGACTTATGAAGCCAATGCCGACCACAGTTTCGCCGGCTATCGGTTCCAGCGCGAAAACCGCGACGACTTCGGGTTGCTCAACTTCGGCGATTGGTTTGGCGAGCGTGGGGTGCACTGGGGCAACAGCGAATATGACAATGCGGTCGGCTTTTTGCTGCAGTATATTCGCTCCGGGCACGTCGAGGCTTTCCATCTGGGCGACGAGGCGGAGAAACACGTCCGCGATGTCGATGTCGAGCATTGGGTTCCCGACCAGGGCCAGGCGGGCCGGCTGTACCAGCATCAGGTCGGGCATCATGGCGGCCATTACCAGGAATCGCCCAAAGGCGAGGAAGCCATCATTTGGGGCAGCTCGTCGGTCTCGCATGCTTGGACGGAAGGCCACCTCTGGTATTATTTCCTGCGCGGCGACGCGGATTCGCTGGCGGCCGGCCTGTCCATCGCCGATTATTTTCTCGACCGGGAATTCAGCCGTTACTACGACTTCCAGGATTTGCGCACGCCGGGCTGGCATTTGATTCTCGACCTGGCCGCCTATGGCGCCAATTACGATCCGGCTTACCTGAATGCGGCCAAGGTCATCATGCGCCGGATCTACGCCTACCAGGACAAGATACCCCGCCCCCTGCCGGAGCATCAGCTGGAGCCGGGGCGCCGGACGGCCCAGGTCGGCGGCTGGAGCCGGATGATGGTCCCCGGGCACTGCCACTGCGAACCGCGCCACCGCGGCAATGCCAACTTCATGCTGGCGGTCTTGCTGTCGGGAATTAAGTATTATCATGCCTACACGGCCGAACCGGAGGCAAAGCAGTGCCTGATTGACGGGGCGTTTTATTTCCTCGAC
This sequence comes from Verrucomicrobiota bacterium, assembly GCA_022709995.1. Lineage (GTDB taxonomy): Bacteria > Verrucomicrobiota > Lentisphaeria > Oligosphaerales > Oligosphaeraceae > JAAZKI01. Next base: position 5,896 of record JAKLHU010000101.1, read on the forward strand.
GAAGTATATTCCGAGGAAAAGGCCGGCATCCGCTACACGTCCTGCCCGAAGATGCCTTTCTCCGAAGGGGCGGCGCCGCTGTTGATGGAAGGCATTGCGCGGGCGTATTTGTGGACTGGCGACAAGCGTTTTCTGCATCCGTTGACGGCGGCTCTGCCGCTGTCCGAGCGGCCGTCGCATTATGGCAGCGGCTACCCGCATCGCTGCACGCCGCGGGTGTTGGCCGACTTGCAGGCGGCCGGGCTGCGCTGGGACAGCGGCAAGCCGTTGCCGACCGGCCGGCCCGGACCGTTTGTCAAACCCGACTGGCTGAAAAAAGACGACGTCATCGTCGTCCAGGCGGAAAATTTCACCGATCAGGGAGGGGGCCAATGCCGGGTCATGGGCGACCGTTTCGGCGCCTGGGGCAAAGTCGTGACTTATTGGCATGCGGAGTTGGGGCATTGGCTGGAATGGGAAGTCGAGGTGCCGGCGGACGGCGACTATGTTTTGCGCTTTCACTATGCGACCCAGACCGAGAACACCCGGCGCGACATCCTGATTGACGGCGTCCTGCCGCACTCGCGGGCGGGAAAATACCATTTTCCAACCACGGGGGGATTCGGGGTCAGATCCACGGAATGGGCTTTGCTTTCGTTTACCGACGAGGCGGGCCAGGAGATTCCGTTGCGTCTCGGCAAAGGCCGTCACGCGATTCGCATGGTCAATCGCGCCGATGGGCTGGCTTTTGACTTCATGGCCCTGGCGCCGGTTCGCCCGTAAACCCGCTGGCGCGCGCCTTCCGGCCTGGCCATCGCCGGCAAGTCGCGTTGCCAGTGGCGACGGCCTGGGCCGCCAGCCAGGTGACGGCCGTCCCCAGGTCCTGGCCACGATATGGGCGATGTCGAGCACAAGTCGCCGGCGCGGCGGCCAAGGCATCCCCGCCAGGGAAGCCGATGGCTGGGAGACGCTACCAGAGTGGGATGTCGACGTCGTGATTGGCGCCGACGCTGTGGACGAACATAATGCCCGTGTCGGAACAAAACGGCAAAAGGGGCGGTAAAAGCCTTTGTTGACATGGCACCGAGCCGACATGGGCATTATTTTATAAGTTTTGGACGCATTCGGTTTTTGCCGCCTGGCGGCGAACGGTGGTGGCATCATGGACATCAAGAAACACATGTTGACAATAGGGCAGGCGGCGCGGGCGGCAGCCCGGGAACTGGCGGCGGCGTCGGCAACCAGCCGGCAGGCCGCTATTGCAGCGATGGCCGAAAAACTTCGCCAAGCCCACGATGACGTCATCGCCGCCAATCAGCAGGACATGCACGCGGCGGAAACCCAGGGGGCCGACCCGGCCTTTTGCAAGAGACTGCTCATCACCGAGAAGATCTTCGCGTACATG
>JAKLHU010000102.1 GCA_022709995.1 Verrucomicrobiota bacterium
CTAACGTCCACTGTCCACTGTCCACTAACGTCCACTCATGTCCACTAACGTCCACAGTCCACTGTCCACTAAAGGCCACCAATGCCCACAGCCCACCGCCCATTCCAGTTGCACAGGCGTGTTTGTCATATTATCTTAATGGGTCATTATTTCCAACCACTCTTTCAGCCCGGAGGTGCGAGCATGGACTTGTTGCGACCCCTGGAGAGTCTGGCGGTGTCGGCGCAGGAACGTCTGGGCGAGGCGCGCTTCTATTATGTGCTGCTGGGGCTGCTGGTTCTGTCGGGTTTTCTGCCGCTCCTGATACCCGGCATCCCCCAGGGGCACGACCTGTACTACCATTTTTCGCGTCTGGAAGCGATGACGACCGGCCTGCGGCAGGGAACGTTTCCTGTTTTGATCAACGCCGGCGCCCTGGGCGGATACGGCTACGCGTCCGGGCTGTTCTATCCCGACTTCCTGTTGTATCCGGTCGCGTTGCTGGCGTTGTCCGGACTCGGGACGGTCGTGGCTTACAAGCTCTTCCTGGTCGCGGTCGGGCTGGCTTGCGCCTACAGCGCGCAGGTTGCCGTCTGGCGCATTGGCGGCAGCCGGTTCGGCGGCTTTGCGGCTGGAATCCTGTATGCCTGGAGCAGCTATTTCGCCGTCGATGTTCTGGTTCGCTCGGCGGTCGGCGAATTCACCGTGTTTCCCTTCCTGCCGTGGATTTTTCTGGGTTTGTATGAGATCATTCATGGCAACCCGCGCCGGTTCCTGCCATTGGCGCTTGGCTTCACCGGCCTGGTTTTGACGCACAACCTGTCGCTGCTGATCATGGCCATGGTGACGGCGCTGATGCTGGCGTTTCACGCCGCGGCGCTGCTGCGCGCGCCCGGCCGGGTCGCGGGGGTCGTCGCGGCGGCGGCCCTGACCGTCGCCCTCGGCGCCTTCTATCTGGCGCCTCTGGTCGAGCAGCTGACCACGACCCGCTTCATTGTCAGTTCCGTCGCCAAGGGCGACATCGCGGCCCGGGCAGTGCCTCTGACCAGGCTGTTTCTGGAGCTGCCATACATGAAGATGGAGCACTGGATCCCTTCTGGCATCGGCGTCATTTTGATCATCGTGCTTTTCCAGCGCTGCCGGCTGACCAGCGGGGGAACCGGGCCGGAACGCTATCGCGACGCCTTGCTGGTTGGCGGCGTCGTCACCCTCCTGGCCGCGACCAACTTCCTGCCCTGGGAAGGCATGTTCCGGGCCTTGGCCGTCCTCCAGTTCCCGTGGCGGTTCTATTTGCCGGCGACGGCGTTTCTGGCCTTGGGCGGTGGCCTCACCCTGGCGGCGCTGACGGCCGGCGACCCGGCCCGCGAACGCCGCTGGCTGGGCATCCTCCTGGTCGGGTGCGGCGCGGCCTGGTGGCTCAACACCGGCTACATCTATGCGGCCAAGATGCATGAAGGCAACATGTTCAAGCGCTTTGTGCCGGGCGCCAAGCAGGAAGCCTCCGGCCTCTGCTACTTGCCCGTCGGCAGCGATCCATTCCTGTATCAGACCCGGGGCGACGAGGTGAAGACCAATCCAGCCCTGTCCGTCACATTGACCCGTCCGTGCCAAGGCGAAGTGCAGGTGCAGTTTCGCGACAACGCTTCCGGCGCGACGCTGGAGTTGCCGCTGTTCTACTACCGCGGCTACCAGGCCAGGCTGACGACGGCGGCCGGCCAGACCCGCATTTTGCCAGCGCGTCCGTCCGCCCACTATTTGACGGAAGTCGTCTTGCCGGATGACGTTCCGGCCGGAAGCATCGCCGTGCGCTACCGCGGAACCGGGTTGCGACGCTTGGCCGGGTGGTTTTCGTTGGCCACGCTGCTCGCCCTGGCTGCGGCGGCTGTCTGGCGCCGGCAGCGCCGGCGCCCCTGCCGGTCGATGCAGTGACTCCGCACAGGGCATGATTTTGTAATCGGTCACCCATTGAGAATTGAGCGATAGAGGAGTCAACGCTTGAGCGCCTCAGGGCCTGAGGCGCCTACTTGGCGCGCCTGTCCACTAGGACCGCCATTATCAATCGCTGACCGATTACATGATTTTCTGATATTTCCGGGGCCGCTGGTTGATTTTTGGCGGATGAGGAATAAAATTAGCGACTTGCGGGCAGTTGTTGGCCGCATTGATGCCGACCGGTCAGACGTCGTGGCATATTGGCGCCACGACGTCGGCCGGCAAAGAGATGTCCTGTCTCCGGGAAAGGGATGCACGCGATGATACGGAATCTGCTCAATCATCTGACCGTGGCGATGCTGGCTTTTACCCTGGCCTGGCTGTGGACGGCAGGAACGGCCCAAGCCCAGGACACCGCGGCCGGGGCCGCCGCTGCCCCGGCCGCAACACCGCCAGCGAATGCGGCCGGCGATGGCATTGATGATCTTCTCGCCCAGGGCGCCGAGGCGGCCGCCGCGCCGACCATCGCCGCCCCGGACCTCGACCAGCCGGTCTTCTACTCCTACGGCCGTGAAATCGTCATCGGCAAATACACGATCGTCAACCAATGGATGTCCGGACGGCGCGCGAGCGAACCGGCCCCGGCCGAGCCCGACCAGCGCTTCTGGCGCTTTTTCATGCATGGCGTGACCGACGCCGGCGCCATGCCGAAACTGTGGACCAGCTGCCTCGGCCCCGGCCAGAACCCGGAAGACGTGCTCGACTTCCAAGCCGACATCCGCAACGAGCTGAAATCCTCCAACCTGCCGGCTATTCGCCTCGCCGGCGGCCAAAGTATCCTGCTGGCAAAGCCGATTCTCATTGCCGCGGAATTGAACCATCTGCGCGGCAGCTACTTGCGACTGTATATCTGGATCAGGGCCGACAACACCGGCCAGGGCGCCGACCTTTGGCATGGCGCGCCGGGCCTGGAACTGCTTCTGCAGGACGCTGACGGCAATGTGGTCAATGTCGAACCATCCGTGTTCAAAACCCGTGGAACCTACCCGTGGTTCTGCTATCACCTTGATCTGGCCGTGCCTCACAATCTGAACCTGGCCGTCGCTTCCGCCGCGGAACCGCCGACGGCCGAGCCCGGCGGTGCCGCCCCGGCCGCCGCCCCCTCTGCCAAGGACGACCCGACGGGCGCTCTGGGCGGCTTCGCCGACCTGGTGCCGAATCAATTGGCGACTCCGGAGCTGGCGGCCGAGAAGGGCAGCGCCTTGCCGCCCGGGGCGGGGCTCTTCCTGCGCCTGGTCAACCCGGCCTCGGGCACGGCGTGGTTTTCCACGTTGTCCTGGAAAAGGGTGCCGTATGCCGAATCGCTTTTCAACACCCGTGTGAAAGAGACGCGGGTCGATCCGCGCTCCGGGACTCTGGCCCCAAATCCCGATTACGACGAATTGCCCATGCATTTCTTCTATGGCCTAAGCCCGCGCCAGCACTGGGACTTCCTGGTCGGAACCAAGGCTTTGCCGAACCTGACCCGCGTGGCCAACCTGAAGACCTATTTGAAAACGGCTGCCAACGACTGGGCCGATATGGTCCACGTGGCGCCTTTCCTGGTCTACATGCACAACAATGGCGTTCTGCTGGAGACGGCGCCGCCGTTCGAAAAGGACTGGAACCGCGCTCTGATCGCGTCGTTGCGGGAGATGCAGGACCTGCGCACCGGCATGTGGAAGGTGAATGGCCAGCCGAACTTGCTGGCGACTTGGCAGATCGCCGCCAACAGCTTCAGCCCGGCCAGTCTGCCGCGCAGTGACCGCGCTTCCCGTCCGACCCCCTGGCTGAGCGTCGACGACATGCCGTTGCCCAATCCCGAGGCCATCGTCAACACCCTCCTGCAAGCGCAACGCCCCGCTCCGCGCAGCACCCTAAAAGCTGGCTGGAATCTGTATCTGTTCACCCGCGACGACTTGCAGACGCCGGCCCAGCACGTGCCTTGTGACATTGTCGCCACCGCCGCCGCCGCCAACCTGCTCGCTCAGGCCATGCCCCTGGTGGACGAGGCCCTCCGTGCCCAGGCCCGTGAGGCCATCTACCAGGCCTGGCTCTACGTGATGCGGTCTCTGGTCTTCCGCGACTTGGGCCTCTGGCGCATGCGCCATGGCGACCAGGAAGCGACCACCCCGGCTTTCTTCTATGCCTTCCTGGAGGCGACTCCTTGGATGGAAATGCGTCAGCTGCCCGGGACGCCGCCGCCAGTCGTCGAAGCCATCCAGGGCGCGGCGGGAAAAATGTCCTTCAAATGGATCAACCCTGGCGAAGACCAGGTGTCGCTGCGCGTGTATGCCGCTCCCGAGGACAGCGATGCGAAGCAGCTTTCCGAACAGCATCTGGTGGCGATTATCCAGCCGCGTGGCGACAGCATTGACACCATGGACCCGCTGCTGGCGCTGCGCTTCATGGTCTCCGCGTCGATGAAGAAATGGTTGGTCGGACCGGAGCATGACGGCGCCAGCTACCTGGCGGAGAAAGTCGCTGCCTTGCCGGCCAAACTGAAGAATTGCGTGCAGTCGAAGGAAATCAGCGTCGTGCCCGAACCCCATCCGGAGAAGGCGCTCAAATTTTATGCCGCGGCTGTCAACGCCTACGGCGAGATGTCCGCTTGGCAGACGTTGCCCGTGACCCTTGCGCCGTAATGCAGTTGGTAGCCTTCAGCCTGCCGTATGTAGCCCGTATGTAGTTCAGGCTTCAGCCTGGACTACCTGCGGCAGGCCCGTCCCGGGCCGGTCGCCCCTGCAACAACCGAACCGCATGTCTTGTCGTGCCTCTTTGCCCCGCAGGGCTTTTTTGCCGCCAGCGGTTTGTTTTTTATGCATTATGCGAGTATAATTAGTCTGGATACGCAAAGACAATCCACGCAGACCGCGTCTGGCGGGACGTGTTCTTGAACCGCCCGCGAGAATCAATCCATAGCGCACAGTGAAAAAGGCCTGCCGATGAAACACTCGGATGAACAATGCAACCGGCGCCGGGGATTCACCCTGGTGGAACTGATGGTGGTCATCGTCATCATCGCCATCATTCTCGGCATCACCGCGCCCGCTTTCCAGAGACTGGCGACCGGCAACGCCGTCGACAGCGCCGCCCGCATGGTCTCCTCCCAACTCAGCCTCGCCCGCGCCGAAGCCGTCTCCCGCAGACAGTACATAGCCGTGATCATGCCGGGGGGCACCTTCGTGCAGGACACTGCCAACGACAGCAATATATACCGCTACCAGAGCTTCCGGGCCGCCATCGTGGAGGCGTCGGCAACGGCTGGCCAATACACATTCGTCCAGTGGATCGAAGGCACGGACTGGACGTTCCTGCCGACGGGCGCCCTGATCGTCGAGGCCGATGACGATGTCGATGAATTAACGGCAACCGCCCCGCGCGTTCCGGTGGGAGCCGGAAGCACATGGACAATCGGCGACGGAATCAGCCACCAAGTTGACGATGATACCAGCCCCGCCAAGATCTTTGATGTCGTAACGGTCACCAACAGCGATGTCCGCGCTGTCGTCTTCAAGCCCAATGGCCGTTGCGCCTCAAAGGTTTATGTGACCATCATGGAAGGCGTGGTGGCTACCCCCGCCGGGACCATTGAGCGTGCGAACCAGAGCAACATCCGCGTCATGGAGATCAACGCCTACACCGGCCAGATCAGGTTCCTGTATTAATAGCGGAGAGCCGGCGGCGCCGCACTGCCGCCGACAAGGAACAACCTCGAACACAGGCGACTTGCCATGCGTACGAAACACAGCTTCAACATGGTTGAAATCCTGCTCGCCCTTGGCGTCTGCGCCATCGGCGTGTGCAGCATCATGGTCCTCTTCCCTGTCGGCGCCGCCGCCACCCGCGACGCCGCCATGGAAACCTACGCCGCACACGCCGCCGACCAAATGCTGCATTATTTGAAATATTCCATGCAAGCAGACAATACCGCGTGGAAAAATACTATTTCGACGAAATTGCCGTCAGCCAACCCGGATTATTCTGCCGTTGATGATTTGGTCGCGAACTGGGATTCGGCAGTCACAGATTTCCCGACCATTTTTCCCAAAACGGTAACAACAGGTGTTTATCAAGTTATTTCTTGGCGTGGATCCGGCGCGCCAAGTTTAAGTACCGCCACTGTCGGTCAAATTGAATTTCGGGCCATCATGAACGTCTGGTATGAGACCACGGGGATTTCGGGAGTGAATGAATATTTCGCGGTTCGCCTGCATGCCGAAGTCTGCTGGCCGGCGGAATTGCCGGCCGCTTCCCGGCAGAAGGCCACCTACAGCCTGGAAGTGTTCAACCCTAATTATCTGAAACCCTGATTATCTGAATTGAAGTTTCATTTAAGGAGACTCGCCAGCGATGAAAAGGCCAGTCAGATATACGAAAAAACACTATACCCTCGTGGAAATCATGGTCGCCATGGCGATTTTGGTCATCATGATGGGTTTTCTCTTCCAGTTTGTGATTGGGGCCCAGCGCATTTGGTCGGCTTCGGAAAGCACGTCGACGACCTTTGACCAAGCCCAGATTGCATTGCAACTGCTTGAAAATGATCTGCAGTCCGTGTCGTACGCCAATGACGAAGAATATCCGGGACATTCCATCCCCATGGGGGTGGAGCGGGCTTCCGGCAACTTGCTCAGCAACAAACTGTTCATGGTCGCTCCGGATTCCAGCGCCTCGGGCAATGCCGGCACTTATCTGGTAATGTATGCCCTGGTGAACAATGAATTATCTCGGTATGTGTTCGATTCTGCCATCACCGGCTATGGAAACCCGCAGTGTTTCTATGGTTTTGATCCAATAACTGCCACTGGCCAAGCGAGTGCGTTCCGGACGCTTTTGGGAGTTCTGGAACTTGATAATGACAAGAAGAACATCCTGGCCACCGGGGTGCAAGATGTCAAGGTGGACTACATGCCTAGTACATGCGCCACGACCCTGTCCGGAGCAGAATTTTTCACTTCTGTACCTCGGGCCGTCAGGATAACCCTGACTGTTTATGATGCGAAGGCCGTTCAGCGCTTGCTTGACAACGGATTGACTGCCGCCAGCGAGGCGGTGGTGAACAAAATAGCGGAAACGACGCGGGTCTTTACCAAGGTGATTTTCATGCGATGATGCGCCGTGAAACGGTGGCTTGGGCAAGATGATAAGCTCATGTGTTCAGTTACTTTCGGCATGATGATTGCAGCCGCGTGCACGGAGGCACTGGAAATTGCCGGTAACCACTGATGATTTTGACAGCGTGACGAATAGGGGATGATATATGAAAAAAAGG
>JAKLHU010000103.1 GCA_022709995.1 Verrucomicrobiota bacterium
ATCCGATGACCGGTGCTTGGCATGAGACGGCCCTTTTGCGCAAATCAAAACCATAATTGATTGATTTTGATTGAATATAGCCCACATTCGCGCACAATCAAGCAAATAAGCGATATTCAATGCGCAATTGTGATTTTTTTATCATCTCATCATGCCAACGCCTCCGGACGGGAAGGCGGGCAAGCCCAGCCGGGCGGCTGGTCCGCAGCCCGCGCCATCGGCAAGGGCGCTGCTCCCCGGGTCACGCGTGTCCATGGCGCCGTTTCGTAACATCCTGTCCAAATGCCGGTTCCACCTGGAGGCAAGCCGGCGACGACGCGTTTTTTTCTTCCGGTCCGGGGTTCAACGCGCCAGTTTTTGGGCGGCGCGGACCCGGTCTCGAAAAGCGGCCACCTCGCCAGCTTCAGGCTCGGCGGCGGCGTAACGCATTCGGATGAAGTCTTCCAGCAGCTCGGCCCATGCCGTCAGGCCACTGTTTCGGCAGGATGTCGCCAGTTCGGCGGGCGTCGTGGCCGATTCCGAAGTCACGCCGCGACGCGCCAGGCAGCGGCACATTTCAGCGTAAGTCCGGCTGAGGACGGCGCGTTGGCCCGTCAGACCGTCCGGCCGGCGGCGCCGCCACCGCCGCGCGGCCCATCGCCACAGCAGCCACAGGGTCAACGGCCACGCCACCGGCGCCAGCCACGGGTTGAGAAACAGCCACCCCAGCAGAGCCGCCACCAGGCCAAGGCCAACCATGATCACCGCCGCCACGTGCCCGCGGCGCAGCATCGCATTCAGGCGCTGCCAGTGAAACGCCAGGCTGTCCCACAGCGCGGAAAAGGGATTCACGCCGGCCCGGGTCGACGCCTCGCCGGCATTCGTCCCCGGCGTGCTCTCCACCAGCACCCAGCGGCCGCGGCCGCGGTCATACGCCTCCACCCAGGCGTGCGCGTCCCGCAGACGCGAGACCCAGTAGCCGCCGAACCAGGGCCGCTCCTGACACAAAAATCCCGTGACGTAACGCGCCGGAATCCCGGCGCGGCGCAACAGCAGGACCGTCGCCGAAGCGAACAGCTCGCAATGGCCGCGCCGGGGACCGCCGACAAAGGCCAATACCGGATCAACCGCCGCCGGCGCCGGCGGCGTGTGCAAGTCATATTCGAAATTATCCCGGAAATATCTCATGATCATAACCATCGTACGCCGGTCGTCATCGGGCTGGCGGTCCGAACCGAGCAGCCCGCGCAAAAAGTCGTCCAGCGCCGGGCTGATGTCCAAGGGGACGGCAAGATATTCCTCGCCGACCGCGTCTCCGGCCGGGCCGGCGAAGGCGCTGTCCAGGCCGCGTCCGACCCGGACGACGATGCATCCGGCCTGGGTGCGCCACTCGACCGGCTCGAGGGCGCCGTCCAAGTTCTCGCCGACCTGTTCGGCGAACATTTCAAAGCACGCGGCATCGCCGGGGGCGGGCAGCACCTCAAGACGGCCCGCCGGGTAGATTTCCAGGCGCTCGGCGGCGACTCCGCCGGCGGGGTCGCCGGCCGTCCGGGAAAAGATGGTATACGCCAGCTCCCCCTCCGCCGCCGCCTGCGGCAGCTGGCGGCGGAGGCTGGTGTTTTTTTCCCATTGGCCATCGTTATAGGTCGTGAAAGCCCGCGTCCGCAGATAGCCGGGAATCGCCGCGGCCTTGACGCGCAGGACGACGGCACGGTCGTCGTCGCGCAACAGCGACGAGGGATGGCGCAAATTGATCCGGTCGGCAAGATCGACGACGCCACGCGGCGGCGGCCGCGGAAAATCAAGTTGGAAAATCGCCATGAACAATTTCCGCATCTGCTTTTCCCGGCTTTTCATGAGCCCGGTCATGACCTGCATGCAGGCCAGAGCCAGAAGGAAAGCCAGCCCCAGCCAGGCGTATCGTCGCCAGCCGCGATCGGCTGCCGACAACCGCGGCTGCCGCGAACGACCAGCCAAAATCAGCAGCAGAACCGCCGTGCTCACAACAACGGCAAAGGCGTAATACGAAAAAAAATGCCTGCAGACCCAAAGCTGGGAATCATCCAGACCGAGACGCGGCAGACCCGCCGGCAAATCCACCACGAAGCCGGCCAGAAACAACGCCATCAGCGCACAGCCGACCACCCACCCGACCACGGCTTCATGACGGCGAAAATACAGCCCGGCCGACCCGCTGAACAGAAAAAAAGGACATAAAACATGCGATGGCATGAAAAAGAAGCGCCCCCACCGAATCGGCGCCGCCTGGTCCAGGAGCGTCAAGGCCGCCAAAACCGCCAGACCAACATAGATCAACGGCCGGGAACGAAAGTCCAAAGCCGGAAACAACGCCGACCCGGCCACCGCCGCCAGCGTCATCACGCCGACATGCCAAGCATCGCCGGAAACCGCAAACACGGCCGCCGCCACCAAGAGCAATGCACTCAGCAACAGCCGGGTCACGAAGTCAACGCGAGGCACGGAAGAGTTCAAACCCGCGGTCATGACTGCTCATGTCCCCTTTCCTTAAATACCGGCCGCCCGAGGCCGGCCACCGGAAAAAACCAATGCCGGCCGCCCGAGGCCGCCACGGCGGCGTGAAAAACTATTCGACCGAGTCCTTACTAGATCCCGTCCGAAAAGTTGTCAACGCCGCGCTTGACGCGGCATCAAGGGCCATGAAACTTACATCCGCCGACTTTTGGTTTCATAGGAGCTTTGCCGCGATGCCGGCAGCCCTTGCGGTCATGACGGCATGGAGACCGCTGGCCACGACACCCTCCTCGCGCGCGACAAATTTGGATGGAGGTCCCCCCTTAGGGTGGGTGGGCTTGATTTCTGCGGACGGCGGAAAAAATAGCTGGTCATGACGACGTTTGCCAGCGCTTTTGTGCAGTATCATCTGAAATAGTATCTTTCCCATGATTTGAGACCTCCGAACCGTCCCCGGCCAGGCGTCTGGCGCTTCTTCCGGGACCGGAAGCCGAAGCTCATGACGTGATGATCGGCAGTAACCTCCTGCCTTGAAAATCGGCGCCATCGGCGGATGAATCTTTCGACAAAGGCTTTTCGGACGGCCTCAGGCCCGGGTTCGGCCCGGAATGTCGTGGCGCGGTAACCGGTAACCCATTGATAATGGCGGTCTTAGTGGCCTGGCATGCCAAGGTGGCGCCTCAGGCCCTGAGGCGCCCAAGCGTTGACTCCTCTATCGATTAATTCTCAACGGCTGACCGATTGCGTGGCGCGCGACCGCGTTGTTTGCAAAGACGTGCCGTCGGCGGTAAATTTACATTTTTCCGTGATTTGTCTTGCGAATTTTGGGATCTGTCAACGGCTCCCGGTCAAATCTGGGGTGAGAAGCTGTAGTTGATGCCTTGAAAAGACGTTGTTTCACGGTATTCGAGGTATAGGCTCAAGGAGGAGATGGATGGCTGCCCGCCGACCGAACATTGTGTTTATCATGTCGGATGACCATGCCGCGCATGCGATGAGCTGCTATGGCAGCCGGATCAACCGGACGCCCAATCTCGACCGCATCGCCGGGGGCGGCATCCGTCTGGACAACTGCTTCTGCACCAATTCGATCTGCACGCCGAGCCGGGCGTCGATCCTGACCGGCACCTACAATCATGTCAACAGGGTCACGACTTTGTCGACGCATCTGGACAACACGCTGCTGACTTTTCCCAAGCTGTTGCAGCAGGCCGGGTACCAGACGGCGATTTTTGGCAAGTGGCATTTGGGCCAGGGCCCCGAGCACTGTCCCACCGGCTTTGACGACTGGGCCGTGGTGCCGGGGCAGGGGCGCTACCACAACCCCGAATTCTTTTTCCGCGGGCCGGGCGGCGGCACGAAGCGGACGGTTCCTGGCTACGCGACGGACGTGATTACGGACTTGTCCCTGGACTGGCTTAAGCAACGCGACCCCGAGCGTCCGTTTTGCCTTTTGTGCCATCACAAGGCGCCGCATCGGCCCTGGTATTCGGACGAGAAGCACGCCGGCATGTATTTGAACGAGGACATCCCGGAGCCGGAGACGCTGCTGGACGACTATCAGGGCCGGGCTGCCGCGGCGGCCGCCGCGGAGATGCGGGTCGGCGTGCACATGACGCCGACGGACCTGAAGTGCGAGATTCCGGCGGAGCTGCCGGAAGCGGAGCTGCGGCGCTGGGCCTATCAGCGCTACATCAAGGACTATCTGCGGGTGATCGCCAGCGTGGACGACAATGTCGGCCGCCTGCTGGATTATCTCCGGGACGCAGGTCTGGAAGAAGACACGATGGTCGTTTACACGTCTGACCAGGGCTTCTTCCTGGGTGACCATGGCTGGTTTGACAAGCGCTTCATGTACGAGGAATCGCTGCGCATGCCGTTCATTCTGCGTTATCCGCGCGAAGTCCGGCCGGGCGGCCGCAACGCCGACCTGGTCCTGAACGTCGATTTTCCATCGCTGTTTTTGGATGTCGCCGGGGTGGCGATTCCCGCGTCGTTCCAGGGTCGCAGTTTTCGTTCGCTGCTGTCGGGGCGAACGCCGTCGGACTGGCGCCAGGGGATGTACTATCGCTATTGGATGAACAAGGGTCAGCATAATGTTTTTGCCCATTACGGGATCCGGACGTTGCGTTACAAGCTGATCTACTATTATGCGGACGGTCTGGAGCAGCCAGGCGCGGTTGCGGACCGCTCCGAGCCCGAGTGGGAGTTGTTCGATTTGGCGAATGACCCGCACGAACTCAACAGCGTGTATCATGATCCCAAGCATGCCGGCATTGTGGCCGAGCTCAAGGACGAGTTGCACCGTCTGCAGGTCGAAGTCGGCGACGAACGCTATGTGCTGGACGTCGATTGAGCGGCAAGGGCTTTCGGGCGCGGCGGCGGTGGCGGCGGCGGAGACGGTGGCAGAGGTTTGCCCGCGCCGGGCGGGGCAGGTCTCTTGCTTGGCCGAGAGTGTTTCTTGCCGGCGGTCGGCGCCCAACGCCCAACGCCCAACGCCCGGCGCGCGCCGGGCTGGACGGCCAAGGACCCGGGCGGGGGCGTGATTTTTTGTTAATGTGCAAAATGTGGTGATGGATTTTTGCTGTCAGCGTCAGTCACCGGATTTTCAGGTTGCGCCCTCCGGGCGCGACGGTATCGTTCTGGCGCTTCCCGGGTTCCCTCGCCCTGCGGGCTTCGGTCACCCGGGGTTATGTTTGGCAAGCCCTTCGGGCTGTATGTGTCATGTCATGAAGAGTGTCATTTGCCCTGCCAAGCTACGGCAAGTTTGCTGGTCCTTTCAGTTATATAGATGTCGATGCATCGTGTTATGTATCGTCTTCCATCACCACATGTTGCACCATAGCGGTTTTTCTCAACGTCATTGATCAGGAGTCGCATGCCGGCAGAATACTGGAATGTCGCGGGGTTGTGCCTGTTGACCGGCCTGGCCGGGTTCATCGACTCGATTGCCGGCGGCGGCGGGTTGATTTCGCTGCCGGCCTATCTTCTGGTTGGCTTGCCGGCGCACCAGGCGGCCGGCAGCAACAAGTTTTCGGCCGGCATCGGGGTGTCGTTGGCGGTCGCGCGTTTCGGGTTGAAGGGGAAGATCATGTGGCGGGAGGCGTTGACCGGCATGGTCGCCGCCTTGGCCGGGGGCGGCGTCGGGTCGTTGCTGGCAGTGTACTTGTCGGCGACGGTGTTGAAGTTCATCATCGTCGGGATGTTGCCGGTTGTCGGCTGCTATCTTCTGCTGCACGGGGTTCCCAAGGCCAGGAGCGGTCGCCAAGGCTGGGCGCCGCCGGTTCAGAGCCGCCGTCGCCGGATGGTGATTTCGGTGCTGATCGGCTTGCTGATCGGCGCGTACGACGGTCTGGTCGGCCCGGGGACGGGCACGTTCGTCATCATCGCGTCGGTCATGTTTCTGCATATTGATCTGCTGAGCGCCTCGGCCAATGCCAAAGTCATCAATTTCGCGTCCAACATCGCCTCCGTGGTGGTGTTCCTGTTGAATGGCGCGGTGGTTTTCCATTATGCGGTTCCGGCGGCGGCGAGCACGCTGCTGGGGAATTACCTCGGGGTGAGCTACTGCATGAAGCACGGCGCCGGCGGCATCCGCAAAATTCTGTTCATAGTCCTGTCCATGCTTTTCGTGAAGTTGGTGTACGACCTGGCGGTTGCCAGCGGGGTGTTTTGAAGCTGTCCGGGCCGGCGCCGGCCTTGGGGTGGCGTCGGGCGAGGGGATGATCTCGGGCCAGGCGTTGCCTTGTCGCGGTCATGGTCGTGTTGAACGGGCCGGGGGGCAGTCGGGGGTGTGGAGTGCGCATGTCAGAACAAGGATCAACGCCATTGCTGTCTTGCGGTCAAGTCTGGCGGTATTGTCTGGTGCAGACGCTTCCGATCGCCAGCGCGTACCTGTTTTTGGGGATGGCGTTCGGCATCTACATGACCGAGGCCGGCTGGCATCCCGGCTGGGTGATGGCGACCAGCCTGTTTGTCTACGCCGGTTCACTGCAGTTTGCCTTGGTCGCCCTGCTGGTTTCCGGGGCCTCTTTGGCTACGGTTGCCCTGATGGCCCTGTTCATCAACGCCCGGCACGTGTTTTACGGCATTGGCTTCATCGAGCCGTTCCGCCAGATGGGCTGGAAATACCCTTACCTGGTTTTCGCCCTCACGGATGAGACGTACTCGCTGTTGTGCTCGGCGCCGACGCCGGCGGGCGTCGACCGCCGGGAGGTGTATTTTCGCATTTCGGTCCTTGACCATGGCTATTGGCTGTGCGGGTCGCTGGTCGGCGCCCTGCTCGGCCAGGCCGTGCCCATGGACTTCGCCGGCATCGAATTTTCCATGACGGCGTTGTTTGTGGTCATTTTTCTGGACCAATGGAAGCACTACCGGAGCCATCTGCCGGCGTTCGCCGGGCTGGGATTCGGCGTGCTGTTTTTGTTTCTGCTGGGCCGGGACGCCTTCTTGCTGCCGGCACTGGGCTCGACCGTCGCCTTGCTGATGCTGTTGCGGCAGCGGATCGTTGCCGCCGAAAGCGAGGTCGCGCATGGATAAGCCTGTTTACACTGCGCTCGTGATTGTGCTGGCGGCGGTCGTGACGGTGTTTTTGCGGGCCTGTCCGTTCCTGTTGTTTGGCCGGCGCCAGGCGCTGCCTTCCTACGTCGCTTTTCTGGGCAATTATCTGCCGCCGGCGATCATGGCGGTGCTGGTTGTCTACTGCCTGCGGGATATCCATTTTGACGGCTGTCGCGG
>JAKLHU010000104.1 GCA_022709995.1 Verrucomicrobiota bacterium
GCCGATCTGGGTCGCTTTCGACGCCTGGCCGCCGGTGTTGGAGTACACCTCGGTGTCCAGAACCAGGATATTGACGTTGCGGCCGGAGGCGATGACGTGGTCGAGACCGCCGAAGCCGATGTCGTACGCCCAGCCGTCCCCGCCGATGATCCACACCGACTTGTCGACGAAGTAGTCCGACAGTTCCGCGGCTTTGGCCACGTACGGGCACTGGCATTTGGCGGCGGCGTCCTTGAGGATGGCGGCGGCCTTGTCCTGGGCCGCGAAGGCCTCTGGGGTGGCGACGTCCCACAGTTCCAGGCATTTGGCCAGGGCGTCCCGCATGTCGGCCGGCGCCTTGTCGGAAGCCATGATGGCGTCGACGTTCATCTTCAGCTGTTCGCGGTTGGTGTCGATCGCCAGGCGCATGCCCAGGCCGAATTCGGCATTGTCTTCGAACAGGCTGTTGGCCCAGGCGGGGCCGCGGCCGTTTTTGGCCTTGCTGTAGGGGATGGTCGGGAAGGTGCCGCCATAGATGGACGAGCAGCCGGTGGCGTTGGCGACGACCATGCGTTCGCCGAACAGCTGGGTGACCAGCTTCACATACGGCGTTTCGCCGCAGCCGGCACAGGCGCCGGAGAACTCGAACAGGGGCTTCAGCAGCTGGCTGCCTTTGACCGTGTTGATCTTGTTGACGCCGAGGACGTTGTCACTGGTCGCATCGAAGAACTTGTAGTTCTCCGTCTGGCCGGCGGCTCGGGCTTTCTCGAGAGTCGTCCAAGTCAGGGCCTTCTTGTCTTCCTCTTTTTTGGCCAGCGGGCAGGACTGGATGCAGACGCCGCAGCCCTGGCAGTCCTCGATGTAGACCTGGACCTTGAATTTCAGGTTCGGGTCGGCTTTTGGCTTGACGTCGACGGCGCCGAAGGTGGCGGGTGCCTTGGCCATTTCCGCCGTCGGAATCAGTTTGGTGCGGATGGCGGCGTGCGGGCAGACCATGCTGCAGATGTTGCACTGGATGCAGTTGTCAGCATGCCAGAGCGGAATGCGCGGGGCAATGCCGCGTTTTTCCAGGCAGGCGGTGCCAGAGGGCAGGAGGCCGTCATAGGACATCTTGGACACCGGGATGTTGTCGCCCTGCTGGTGCATGACCGGCAGGATGACCGACTTGGCAAAATCATCGGCGTCTTGGCTGAGCAGCGGAGCCGGCGTATAGCAGGGCACGCCGTCGAGCGAGGCCGGGACCTTGACCTCCTGGAGCGCGCCGGCCGTGTTGTCGACGCAGGTCCAGTTCTGGGTCACGATGTCCATGCCCTTTTTCTTGAACCGTTTCTCGATTGATTTCTTCAGCATTTTGATGCCGGTGTCCTTGTCCAGGACCTTGGAGATGATGAAGAAGGCCGTCTGCATGACCGAGTTGATGCGTTTGCCGAGGCCGGCGGCGTTGGAGATTTCGAGGGCGTTGATGTTGTAGAAGCGGATGTTCCGGCGGCGGATGGTTTCCTGCATGTCGCGGGTCAGCTTGCCGAACACTTCGTCGTTGGAGAATTCGGAGTTGAGCAGGAAGACGCCATTTTCCTTGAGGCCGGAGATCATGTCGTAGCGGCCGATGTAGGCCGGGTTGTGGCAGGCGACGAAGTTCGGTTCCGTGATCAGGTACGGGGCCGCGATCGGCTTCTTGCCGAACCGGAGGTGGGAGACGGTGACGCCGCCGGATTTCTTGGAGTCATAGGAGAAGTAGCCCTGGGCGAACATGTCGGTCTCGTTGCCGATCAGTTTGATGGAGTCCTTGTTGGCGCCGACGGTGCCGTCCGAGCCCAGGCCCCAGAAGGTGCAGCTGATGGTGCCTTCCGCATCGCAGTTGAAACCGGGGTCGACCTTCAGGGACTGGTGGGTCACATCGTCGTTGATGCCGACGGTGAAGCTGTGGAAGGCCGCGCCGGAAAGGTGGTCGAAGACGGCCTTCGCCATCGCCGGCGTGAATTCCTTGGAGGACAGGCCGTAGCGCCCGCCGACGACCTTGGCGTTGGCAAAGGCGGTGTCCTTGACGGCGTTGACGACATTGAGGAAGAGCGGCTCGCCGGCGGAGCCGGGCTCCTTGGTGCGGTCGAGAACCGCAATCTTGCGAACCGTCTTGGGCAGGGCCTTGATGAACTGGTCGTTGACGAACGGATGGAAAAAGCGGACGATGACGAGGCCGACTTTTTCGCCGCTGGCGTTCAATTTTGCCACCGTCTCGGCGACGGTTTCGGCGCCGGAGCCCATGACGACGATGACTTTTTCGGCGTCTTTGGCACCGACATAATCAAACAGGTGGTACTGGCGGCCGGTGACCTTCGCCAGCTTGTCCATGTATTTCTGGACGATGCCGGGCAGGGCGGCGTAGTGGGCATTTGTGGTTTCGCGGCCCTGGAAGTAGACGTCCGGGTTCTGGGCGGCGACGTGGATGGTCGGTTTTTCCGGTTTGAGGCTGCGGTTGCGGAAGCGTTCGACCAGCTTCATGTCGACGAGGGATTTGAGCGTCTCGGTGTCGAGGTCTTCGACTTTCTGGATTTCGTGGGAGGTGCGGAAGCCGTCGAAGAAATGGAGGAAGGGGATTTCGGCTTCGAGGGTCGACAGGTGGGCGATGGCGGCCATGTCCAAGCATTCCTGGACCGAGGAGGCGGCGAGCATGGCGAAGCCGGTGCCGCGGCAGGCCATGACGTCGGCGTGGTCGCCGAAGATGGACAGGGACTGGGCGGCCAGAGTGCGGGCGGAGACATGGAAGACGGTCGGCAGCATTTCGCCGGCGATCTTGTACATGTTCGGGATCATCAGCAGCAGTCCCTGGGAGGCGGTGTAGGTCGTGGTCATGGCGCCGGCGACCAAGGCGCCATGCACGGCGCCGGCGGCGCCGGCTTCCGACTGCATTTCCATGATGTTGAGGGGGCGGCCGAACATGTTCTTGAGACCGACGGCGGACCAGGAGTCCGCGAGTTCTCCCATCACGGAGGAGGGCGTAATCGGATAGATGGCAGCCACTTCGCTGAACGCATACGCGACTTGGGAAGCGGCGGTATTGCCATCAATTGTCACCATTTTAGCCATTGTCGTCATCTCCTTGGTCTGCACTGCGGGAATTAGAGGGAATAAAACAAGCCGGCCGGGAGGCCGGCGGCGTGGCGGGATTGCAACCCCGCTTTGCACTTGTCGCGAAAAGAAGCGTCTATGTAATGTAGTGCCGGAAAAAGAAATGGCAAGCTGTTCAGGGCCGAGTTTGCCGGGAGGTGGCTATCCCTCCCTGTTGTGTCGTCGACGAGCGGTCGCCGTCCGTAATTGTTCTGTTTCTCGGCGCGAGGGAGCGAAGGCGCTGTTTTCGCGCCGGTCGCGGTTGGCGGTCTGGGAACGGGTTGTTCATTCGAGGACTTCGAGGGTGATGGGTTTCCAGATGCCGCCGGCCATGGTGGAGTCATGGACGCGGACGGTCAGCTGGTTGTCGTCGCCCCATTTCAGGAGTTTGGTGACGTCGAGCGAGAACGGCAGGTTCCAGCCGTCGAGGCCCAGGTCATGGTCGCCGATGTAGACGCCGTTGAGCCAGACCCAGGCGCTTTCGTCGACGCCCTCGAACAGCAGTTCGGCGGCATTGAGGCGGGCCGGTTTGGCGGGGGCTTTGAAAGTTCGGCGGTACCAGGCGAAGCCGTCATGGTTGATGCCCTGGGGCTCCCAGGCTTTCGCGATGGCGATGTCGGCCCAGGAGCGGTCGTCGAACTCGGGTTTGAACCAGTTTCGGGTGTGGCCCTGGGCATCGTCGTCGATGGCGATTTTCCATCCGGTTTCCGGCAGTGGGTGTCTCTCGGTGACGACGACGTCATAGTCCCAGTCCGGTCGGTTGCGCAGCAGGACGGTGTCGTTGTGGAACGGCCAGGTGGCGCGCATGACGAGGGAGCGGACGGCCAGGTCCTCGTCGCGGGAGGCTTTCTGGAGGAGTTGCTGGCGTCGGCCCGTGGCCGGCAGTTCCGAGGCGAGGAGGGCGGCGGCATAGACGCGCACCGGCAGGGGCTGGTCGGTCAGCGCGGTTTCCAGGATATCCAGGCAGTCATCCGGCCGGCGCTGCTGGCAGAGAATTTGCAGGGCCATGCGGCGCGTCTGCCCGTCGGCGTTTTCGCGCAGGGTCTGGTGCAGGACGTTTTGGCCGGGCTGGCCATGAGCGGCCAGGCTGTGGACGGCGGCGCGGCGGACCAGGACGTTGTCATCCTGGAGCAGGGCGGTCAGGGTGGGAACGGCGTTGGCGTCGTCGAGGTTGGCCAGGGCGAGGGCGTGTTGGCGCCGGGCTTCGGCGTTGCCGGCCAGCCTGGGTCCGGCGCAGCCGGCGGCGAGGATGATGGTCAGGCACATGGTTCCGGCGAAGAGACCGGCACGGCGTTGCATGGTCATAACAGGAATCCTTTCGGGGGGAATGATGGTCGCGGCGCGGCGGGGGCTTGCCGTCCAGCGGTCGGGGGTCATTGCACGTGGCAGCTTTGGCTGAGGCGCTGCCCCGTCGCCAGGTTGGTGGCGGTTACGATCCAGGCGCCGGGGGTGTCATTGGCGGCCGGCTGGAGGGTCAGGTTGAGTCGGCCGTATTTGGCCGTGTAGTAGCCGGAGAATTCGCCGGGCTGGCCGTCGGCGTCGGTGATTCTCACTTCGACCGGGATGGCGGCATCGGCCTGGCGGCTCCATCGGTCGGAAATGGTCACGGTCACCGGCAGGTCTTGGCCGCGGCGAGCCTTGGCGGGCAAAGCGAGCCGGAGCTTGTCCAGGGCGGTCCGGGAAATTAGGAAAAGGCGTCCTTCGCCGGGGCCGAAGCTGGTTTCGAAGCTCAAGGCGCCGTCGGCATAGCGGCTGGGCACGGCCCGGTGCTGGACCAGGTCGTAGACGTGTCCCGGGCGGTCGATGGTCAGAGTGGCCTGGTTGGGCAGGCCTTTTTCCATGACCAGGCGGTGATGGCCGACGTAGGCGCCGAACTCGCGCTTGTCATTGATGGCGAACAGGTAGTCCGTCGAGGCGAAGCGGCGCAGCCTGGTCACGACATCGAGGTCGGAGGAGGCGGCCCTGGCGGCGTAGACGCCTTTCAATTCGCTTTGGAGGCGGCGGGATTCCGCTTGCAGGGTGGTCTTGGCGTCGGCCGCGTTGCTGGCGCGTTTCACGACTGGCAGGAAGATGTCGGCGACGATGGCGGGGCAGAGATTTTGGTCGGCGACGACGATGCCGCCGCGCTCCTGGAATTTCTTGATGGCGTCGACGACGGATCGGGTCAGCACATCGCAGGCTGGCAGGACGAGGATTTTGTACTGGTCGAGGCCGTCGCGGCGGATGGTTTCGTCGAAGATGATGCGGGGCTGGTAGCCGGCCCATTGCAGGATGAGATGGACGTCGGCTTCCCAAGCGCCGCTCCAGCCGAAGGTACCGCGGCCGGCGAAGATTTGGGCGGAGAAGCTTTGCAGGATGGCGATGTCGGCAGGGATGTCTGGCACTTCGAGGAGGGTTGGTCCGAGGGGCTGGACGACGTCGGCGAGGAGTTGCCGCAGGCGTGGCGCCGTTTCCGGGTTGGTCATGAAGTAGGCGCCGTATTCGCCTTGGGGGAGGGTGACGAGCGACCCCCAGCCGTGGTACATGATGCCCTTGATGGGCCGCGATAGTTTGCTCCACAGCGCTTCGCTCAAGTTGTCGGGGGCGATGGTGTAGTACTTCACTTCCGGGAATTCGCGTTCCCAGGCCGTCCAATCGGCCGGATTTTTCGGCAAAGACGGCGCGGTCTGGGTACGTTTCCAGATCACCTGGGTCATTTTCATCACGTTCTGGCCGGGGCAGCCGTCGGCCATGGCGAACAGTTCGTCGGTGGCCTGGCCGATTTTGATCGGGTCGGGATAGGTATAGGTCCATTGGGAGATGAAATCGAGCTTGCCGGCGCTGCCCCAGAGGCTCGGGACGCGCACGGCCGGGTCAAAGAAGGTCCAGATTTTTTTGCCGGTCGACTGCAGGCCAAGGTGGATTTGCGTGTTGAGCGGGTTCCAGCCGTCGCCGTCCTTCCAGAACCAGGTGTAATAGCGCAGCAGCGGATAGTCGTCCGGGATGACCCGGTCGGCCGGGAAATCGTCGATCGTTGTGTAGTGGACGCCATTTTTCTTGACGGCCTGGGGGGGGATTTTGCCGCCTATGAACCGTTCGGCGCTGGCCACGTCGTAGTCCTGGAAGGAGAGGGCGGTGCTGTCGCGGACCTCGGAATGGATCAGGGCGGCGTCGACATGGGGGAAGTCGCCGAAGGAGAGGGCGGCGCTGGCGCCGGAGTTGTAGCCGAGCTGCTGGATGTCGGGATGGGCGACATTGGGGTTTTCCTCGTGCCCGGGGACGAGGTTGCCGTCGCGGTCGAGGCGTTTGTATTTGCTGTCTTTCGAGCCGCGCAGGTATTTGCCGGCGCCGGCGTAGTGGCAGGCGTTCAGGCCGACGCGTTGCCAGCGTTCCAGGCGGTCGATGATGTTCCGGCCGTTTTTGGTGTTGGCATAGTCGACGGGCTGCCGGGCTTGCCAGGCCTGGGCGTCGCCGCCGAGGTTGAAGTTGGCGTGGGTGAAGCCCATGGCCAGCATGGCTTCGGGGTCGTCGAGGCTGGAGCGCATGACGACCGGCATGGCCGGCGGTTTGCGGTTGAGGATGGTGAAGGGCACGTCGCCGGTGAAGTCGGCGCTTTGCCCGGCGATGGTTGCGCTCAGGCGGTAGCGGAGCGGGTAGTCGCCGGCGCGCAGACTGGTGTCCAGCTGGAAGGCGGCAGGGATTTGCTCTTCCAGCTTCCAGGTTTCGGGCAGGGCGATGGCTCTGGTCTGGCCGCCGAATTCGAAGGTCAGGCTTGGGTTGTGCAGGTCCTGGCCGGTATTGTTGAGCAAGGCCAGCTGCAGGTCGCCGATTTTCTCCTGGCGGTAAAAGACGCGTCGTTTGGACGTCACCGTGCAGTCGACGTTGCCGGAATGGTAGGTGCGGACGCCGCGCCGGAGGCAGACGTCGTCGAGAACGCCGGCGAAGCCTTGGAAGAGGCTGCCGGCGCGGTCGCCGAGCGACAGGTCGCGGGTGCTGGGCGCAATTGGACCTCGGCCGGGAAAGCTGCTTTCGCCGACC
>JAKLHU010000105.1 GCA_022709995.1 Verrucomicrobiota bacterium
CCGACAGCCGGCGTCAGAGACACCTCGAAGCTCACGTCCGTCTGGCTGGCGAGGCGCAGGTAGCAGGGCGCGCCCGCGGCGGCGCCGGCCGTGGCGTTGGAGGTCATCGCCTCGCCGCTGGTCGGGACGTTCTATACGGCGGCGTCCCCGGAGGCGATGCCGTACGTCAGCGCCGGCAGCAAGGTCAAGGCCGGCGACGTCCTGTGCATCGTCGAGGCCATGAAGGTCATGAATGAGATCAAGGCCGAACGCGGCTGCGTCATCGCCAAAGTCCTGGTGAAAAATGGCGCCCCGGTGGAATTTGGTCAGGCCCTGTTTGAGATCACGGAATAACGCGGATGGCAGTGACACCCAAAATTCTGATTGCCAACCGCGGCGAGATAGCGTTGCGGGTCATCCGGGCCTGCCGTGAGCTTGGCTTGCGCAGCGTGCTCTGCTATTCGACGGCGGACCGCCAGTCCCTGCCGGTGATGCTGGCCGACGAGGCGATCTGCATCGGCCCGGGGCCGGCCCGCGACAGCTACTTGAAGATTGACCGCATCATATCGGCGGCGATGCTGAGCGGCGCCACGGCCATCCACCCCGGCTACGGCTTCATGTCCGAAAACTCGCATTTTGCGGAGATCTGCGGTGCGTGCGGGCTTCGTTTCATTGGTCCGTCGCCGCGGTCGATCCGGTCCATGGGCAACAAGACGATGGCTCGGGAGCTGATGCGGGAAGCCGGCGTGCCGGTGGTTCCGGGCAGCGCCGGGCTGATCAACACGCTGGCCGAGGCCCGGGCCTATGCGGCGCAGATCGGCTATCCCGTGCTGCTGAAAGCCTCGGCCGGCGGCGGCGGCAAGGGCATGCGCCGCGTCGACGGCGACGCGGACATGGACTCCTGCTTCAACAACGCCCAGCGCGAAGCCAAGGCCGCCTTCGGCTCCGACGACCTCTACATGGAAAAATTTCTGATCAACCCCAAGCATGTCGAGATTCAGATTTTGGCCGATCGCGCGGGCCATGCGATCCACCTGGGCGAGCGCGACTGCAGCATGCAGCGCCGGCATCAGAAGCTGATCGAGGAGACGCCGTGCACTCGTCTGGACCCGGCGACCCGGGAGAAGATGTGCCAGACGGCGCTGCGGGCCTGCGCCGCGGTCAACTATGAAGGCGTCGGCACGATTGAGTTTTTGCTGGACGAGGACGGTTCGTTCTACTTCATGGAGATGAACACGCGCATCCAGGTGGAGCATCCGGTCACCGAGATGGTGACGGGGATCGACCTGGTGCGGGAGCAGATCCGGGTCGCCTTGGGCGAGGGTCTGAGCTACCGGCAGGAGCAGGTCGCGTTCAGCGGTCATGCCTTGGAAGTCCGCATCAACGCCGAGGATCCGGCCCGCAACTTTGCGCCCTGCCCCGGCCTGGTCGCGTTCTATTCCGCTCCGGGCGGGCCCGGGGTCCGGGTTGACAGCCACTTGTATTCCGGCTATTCGGTGCCGCCGTATTACGACAGCTTGCTGGGCAAGCTGATTGTGCGGGCGCCGGACCGTCCGACGGCGATTGCCAAGGCGCGGCGGGCGTTAAGCGAGTTCCTGGTCGAGGGCATCACCACCAACGCCAGTTTTGTCGGCGAGCTCCTCTGCAGCGAGGGTTTTGTCGACGGCAGCTACACCACCCGGTTTATTGAGCAACGGATGGCGGAGGCGACTTGACAAAGGCAGGCAAAGAGGCTATACTGTTCGATGCTCATTCAGGCCAGTAGATGATGATGGCTGGCGATTTCGAGCCAAGAGGGCCGAAGCAAGAGAAGGAGGCAGCCGATGAAATCAGAAAAAGAAGCCCATAATCCCCAGAGCGTCACCGTCGTTCCCATCAATTCCGACGAGGAGAACGGCTTTATCCAGATCTCCAACAACGTCATCGCGTACATCGTGCGCAAATACACGCTGGGGGTAGATGGCGTGGTACGTTTTGCCAGCCAGAGCATCATGGACGGCTTGGCCGACATCTTGAGCCGGCGCAGCTATGAGCGCAGCATTGCGATCGACCTGAAGGAGGAAGGCGCCGAGATCACGCTGACTTTGATCATGCGTTTTGGCGCCATTCTCCCGGAGGTCGCGGTGGCGGTCCAGCAGATAGTCAAGGAGAAAGTCCGGGAGTTCACCGGTTATGACGTGACCAGAGTCAACATCAACGTCGCGGAGCTGGAGGACGACGACGATTCTCCGGAGAATGCGCCGACGGTGGAGACCCTGGTAAGCGAAGGCCGCTGACGATGGCGGGTTGCCGCCGGGGAGGGCGTTGGTGGCCGGCTTGGCAGGGCCGGTTCCAGCGGGTCGCCCGGGCGTGGCGGGGCTTTCGTCGGGCCGGCGTGAAGCGGATGGGAAACAACAGTGAAGGAGTCAGTTATGGTCATGTCCTGGGCAAAATCAGCTTTTAGTCAGTTGCCGTTCGGCGGTGAGCTGTTCGCTTTGGAAGGCTTCACGACTGGCCTGCTGACTGGCTTGGCCCTGATGCTGATCGTCGGCCTGATCGTGCATTTATGCATGAAGGGTTCCGGCTCTTGCAAGATCATTCGCATGGCCGACGGCGAGAACGGCGACTTCAACATCACCAGTTCGGCGGTCCGGTCTTTTCTGCAGCGCATCGTCGCCGACTATCCGCAGCTTGACTTGAACAGCATCGTGCTGAAGAACACCCGCAACGGCCTGACCCTCGACCTGTTTCTGAACGTCCTGCCGGAAACCGACCTGGTGACGCTGCGCAAGACTCTCCGGGATCGGATTTACGCGGAACTGGAAAGCAAGCTTGGCATCGCCGACCAGATCAAAAAGGTCAATATTGACATTGAAGGCTATGATGCGAAGACCGAAGTCATCGCCAAGCACAACCGCGGCATCCTGGGCGACGCAGCCGCCTCGGCCGAGGCTGAGAATTGACCCAGGGGCCTTGGTCCAAAAACTGAACCGGCCCGGAAAACAGCCATGCGGCTTTTCCGGGTCGGTTATTTTTTGGGCCTTTTGGGCGCCGTCTTGACGGCCAGAGGCAGCGGTCAGGGACGGCGGCGGGGGCGGCCTATCGAGTGCATTCCCGCCGCCGGCAGGAGCCGGTCACCGCCGGGGTGGCGGGGGCGGGCGGATCCCGGTCAATGGCCGGTGTCATCCGCGGCCAGGAATTCCTTGCGCTCATGTTCCATGACGGCAGCGATGACTTCCTCGGGGGTCTTGGCGTTGCGGCAGGTTTTGACGAACGCCTCGTCCCGCAGCAGAGTCGCGATGCGCCCCATGAGATGAAGATGCAGTTCGATGCTCTGGCTGCACTGGAAGAAGAACAGATGGACTTTCTTCTTGTCGATGGCGCTGAAATCGACGCCTTTGACGGAGCGGCCGATGATGACGCACCCCGGCGCCCGGAGGGTGGTGATGGGATCGCGCGGATGCGGAACAGCCAGGCCGTTGCCAACCCCGGTGCTGACGATTTGCTCGCGCGCCAGGCATTTCCCGCGCAGATCGTTGAGGTCGAGAACAAGGTTGTTGAAAAGCATCGGCGGCGTCAATTCCTCGATGATGCCCTCGACGGTCGTCGCCTTGAGGTCCAGGAGAATCCGCTCCGCCGTCAGCAAGCGGCTGGCTGGAATCTGAATCTGGGTCTGGACGAGTTCCTGCAGCGGAACATCCTCATCATCCTGGTGGCGGGCGCCGGGAAAAAAGACATGGTCGATCTGACCGCCGTTGAAACGCCATTGACCGCCGATCTTGACGCCTTGGATCTGGCCCGTTTTCAGCATGCGGAGAATCGTACGCTCATTGACGCGAAGATGTTCGGCGAGTTCTTTCAAGGTTAAAATCATCAGCTACACTCCCTTTGGGCAGACTCCGACAGGAACTGACAAAATATGACAAATGATGATTATTTTGACATTTATAGATAATAACCGCTGAACCGCAAAAATCAAGCCGGCGGCGGTATTTTTCTATTTTTCCTGGTATCTTTCCGTCTGCTGGGGTGCAGGTATATCTCTGACCGCCGCCGCTGCCGGCGGAGACGGCGCGGCGTGACGATGACACAAGTTTTTGCCGCAAAAGGGGGCGTGGTGGCAATGGTTGGCGAGCACGGGCTGGAAGCCCGTGTCACCTCTTTGCCGGAAAAAGCGCGCTGTCAATGGTTGACGGGCACGGGCTGGAAGCCCGTGTCACCTCTCGCGGGTCAAGGTGGCGCCTCAGGCCCTGAGGCGCCCGCGCGAACCAATGATTATGACTCCCGTTTCTGCGGCAACGGGCGTAGTGGCAATGGTTGACGGGCACGGGCTGGAAGCCCGTGTCACCTCTCGCGCGCCAAGGTGGCGCCTCAGACCCTGAGGCGCCCGCGCGAACCAATGATTATGACTCCCGTTTCCGGGGCAACAGGCGTAGTGGCAATGGTTGACGAGCACGGGCTGGAAGCCCGTGTCACCTCTTTGCCGCAAAAGGGGGCGTGGTGGCAATGGTTGACGAGCACGGGCTGGAAGCCCGTGTCACCTCTCGCGGGTCAAGGTGGCGCCTCAGACCCTGAGACGCCCGCGCGAACCAATGATTATGACTCACGTTTCTGCGGCAACGGGCGTAGTGGCAATGATTGGCGAGCACGGGCTGGAAGCCCGTGTCACCTCTCGTCAGACCTTCCGATTTTGCAGCAGCTGGCGCCGGATCCAAGAATTGTTGAGGGGGTCGCCGGTTTCAACCATCCATTGGTGGAGGCGCCGTCTCATCTGGGCCAGAACTTCCCTGCTGCTGTCCTGGGCGGCGCGGTTGACCAGTTCCGCCGGGTCGTTTTCCAGGTCATAGAGCTCATCGCGGTCGGTGGCGTTCCAGACGTACTTCCACTGCCGGTTCCGGACCATGCGCTGGGTGAACAGCCCGAACTGGTTGCCATGATACATGGCCAGCACGTCCGGGCGCTGTTGGCGGGGCTGGCCCTTGAGGGCCGGCGCCAGCGACCGCCCCTGGAAAGCCTCGGGGGCGTCCTGGCCGGCGAGCTCGCAGAGCGTCGCGGCGAGGTCCAGAGTGTGTATGACGAAATCGTCGACGACCGTTCCCGGCGCCACGACACCGGGCCAGCGAATGACGAGGGGCACCTTGACGACGTCGTCATACATCACATAGTGCTTGTCGAACATGCGGTGCGCGCCGCAGAGGTCGCCATGATCGCAGGTGTAGATGACGACCGTATTCCGGTCCAGTCCAAGCCGCTGGAGTTCGCCGAGGATGCGGCCGACCTGGCTGTCGAGCAGGGAGATGTCGCCGAAGTATTGCGCGACGAGGGGCGCCCAGTCCTTCCAGGTCCAGTCTTCGATTCCCCAGGAGCGCAGCTGCTGGCTTTGGATGTACGGCTTGTCGTGGAAGGCATCGGCGAAGCTCGGCCAGGGCGGGATGAGTTCGGGGTCGTACATATCGGCAAACGGCTTTGGCACGACATTCGGCAGATGCGGCTCGCTCGGGTCCCAGCGGACCAGAAACGGCCGGGCGGGCGCGGCGGCGGACTGGCGGAGGGCGGCGATGGCATGGTCGGCGCCCCAGGCCAGGCGCGACTGCGCCGGGGTGATGGCGTCGTCACTGCCGTAAAAGGGCAAACCGCCCGGCCGCGGCGGCAGCTTCTGCCCCGCCCGCCAGGTCTGGTAGTCTTTTTCCGGCACGACATGGTGAAAGCCGTAGTCCTGCGGGGTGCGAGCGCTGCCGCCCAGCCATTTGCCGATGAAGGTCAGGTCATAGCCGGCGCCAGCCAGGATTTCCGGGAACGCCGGCAGCGCCACGGCCGGGCGCGGCGCCTCGGTGTCGGCATTGGCGATGCTGAGATGACGGCAAGGCCAGACGCCATGCAGAAGGCTGTTGCGGGCCGGCACGCAGATCGGCGACGAGGTGAAGGCGCTGGTGAAGTTGGCGCCCTCGGCCGCCAGCTGGTCCAGGCACGGCGTCCGCACCATGGCATGGCCGTTCACGCCGAGGCAGTCGGCCCGGTGCTGGTCAGCCACAATCAAAAGGATGTTGGGATGTTGGTCTGTCATGGTCGATAAGGCACGTTTTCGGCCCGGCGCTGGCGGCCAAGCGGGGGATGGGAGTTAGCGGAGGCGGGTGAATTTCGCCGTGAACATGGCGTCGCAGTCGGCATCCCAGGGCCAGATCTGGGACATGCCGTCGGTAAGCCGGCCGGTGACCGGGCAGGCAAACGGCTGCAGCGCGAAGTCGGGATTGGCGGCCAGGAACCGGTTCACGACCCCTTGATTTTCGGCCGTGAAGCATGAGCAGGTCGAGTAGACGAGGGTTCCGTTGACGGCCACGGCCCGGGCGGCGTTGGCCAGCAGGCGCGATTGCAGCTCGGTGAATTCGGCCAATTCCTCCGGCCGCGTCGTCCAGCGGGCGTCGGGATTGCGGCGCCAGGTGCCGGAGCAGGAGCACGGGGTGTCGACCAGGACGCCGTGGAACAGGCCGTGGTATCTGGGCACGTCGATGCCGAGCCATTCCTTGCAAGTGATGTTGGGGAATTGTGCGCGCCGGGCCCGGAGTTTCAGGTCCTGCAGTTTATAGAGGCGGTTGTCGGTGGCCAGGACCGACCCTTTGCGTTGCATCAGCCAGGCCAGATGGAGCGTCTTGCCGCCGGCGCCGGCGCAGGCGTCCCACCACATCTCGCCCGGTTTCGGGTCGCAGACATACGCCACGGCCTGGGAAGCGATGTCCTGCACTTCGAAGCGTCCTTCCTGGAACGCCGGCAGAGCGCGCAGATTGACCGCCGGCGCGGCCGGCGCCTGCAGGGCATAGGTCATGCGCGGATGCGCTTCCAGCCGGACGTTTTCGCGGCCGAGTTCGGCTATGAGGCGATCGATGTCGTTGGTCTGGGCGCGCAACCAGAGTGGCGGCCGCATCTGCATGGCTTCAATCAGCTCCGGCAGCGCTCGCGGCGACGCGATCGCCACGTTCGCCCAGGCCGGGACGAGGTCTTCGACCGGCAGCGGCAGCACCAGATTGAAATGAGCCAGGAAGGGCTTCAGGAGCCGCCGGCGGTCGCGCAGGGGCGTGGTGCGCCCCGCCGGGAAGTCGGTTGCCGGCATTTCGATTTTCGCCTGGTAGAGCCACCAC
>JAKLHU010000106.1 GCA_022709995.1 Verrucomicrobiota bacterium
GGATGCGGCTGATGATATGACCATGATGGCGCTGAAGTTCCGGGGCCTTGGGGATGCCGATTCGGTGCAGACCATCAAGGAGATGACCGTCCCTGCCGAAGTGAAGGAGCTGCCGGCGGTGCTCGCCTTTGTCAAAGGCCGGTTGAGCCGTTGTGACTGTTCGTCGGAAATCGTGACGCAGGTGGAAATGGCGGTCGAGGAGATTTTTGTCAACATCGCCAATTATGCGTATCACCCCGAGAACGGCGCGGCGACCGTCCGCTGCGTGGTCGGCGGCGACCCGGTGCAGGTTACCGTCCAGTTCCTGGATGCCGGCAAGCCCTACAATCCCCTGGACCGCGCGGATCCCGATGTCGAGGCGGCTTTGGAAGAACGCGACATCGGCGGACTGGGCATCTATCTGGTCAAAAACAGCATGGATGCCATCGACTATGACTATGTCGACGGCAAGAATATCCTGACCATCAAGAAAACGTTGTGCGCCGGCCCGAAGGACGTTTGAGCCAGTCCGCCCGCCTTGCCGCCGTTTCCGGCTTTCGCGCCGCTTTCGGGGGCGGCTGCCACCGGCGCCCCGGTGCCCGGCGGCGGCGCTGTCGCCGCGGCTGGGGCCATTGCCGGCGCCGGGCTGGCACACAACGGCCCCCGCGGACGAGGTCGGCGGGGGCCGGATGCCCCGGGAATTTGTCGTCTTCCCTGGGGCGTGCGGCCGTCATTGATGACGCCGCCGCGTTTTGGCTGGGGGTCAGGTCATTTCCAGGCGCCGTTGCCGTGCGGTCCCCAGGTGTTGACGATAGTGAGGCGGCAGCCGAGGGCGGCATAGAGGTCGGGCAGGTCGAAATGGCCGAGGACGCCAAATGGGCAGTTGGCGGCTGGCCAGTCGGCGACGCCGGCGTCAATCCAGCCCTGGTAGGACTCCGGAGCGTCATGGAGAGTCACTTCAGTGACCGCGTCATGCATCATGGCGGCCAAGGCGGCGAGAAGGGCGCCCTGGCCACGGCCATGTAGACTGACGGCGGCGGCGCCTTCGGCGGCGAGCAGATCCAGGGTGCGCAGCACGTCACAAAGCCGTCGTCCCAGGAAGCTTTCCCGGAACATCAGGCCGAAGCTGTGGTGGAGGTAGTCCATGCCGTAGGGATGGAAGAACGGCTCGGAGGCGTCGGTCGGCAGTGATTCGCCCAAGCCGCGGGGATCGAGGCCGTACACGGTCCCGCCGGGATTGAGATTTTGGCAGCAGGGGCTGTCCTGCGCCTCCAGCTCGGCCCCGACGTGGGGCAGGAACAGGCAGACTTCCGGCTCGACATCAAGGGTGTTGTGCCAGCCGGGTTCGACCAGCCGCTTGCGCAGGAAGGCGCGGACATGGCCTTCGGTTTCGATGGCGTAGCGGGCCCAGACCTTGTCGCCGACGCGCTGCGGCCGCAGAACGCGGTAATGCGGCGCGCCGGCCCGGGCCGGGAGGTTGAGCAGGTCGGTCAGCAGCGCTCGCCAGGCGGCCAGGTCGGTCGGCGGGGTACGCCGGGCGGCCAGTTCGACGGCTCGGTCGCGGATGAGCTCATAGATGGGCCGGCTCCCGGCCGTGACGACGTTGCCTTCCGGGCAGACCGAGAGGTCTTCCGGCTTCTGGGCTGCTGGCGGCAAGTCGACGGCCGGGCCGCCGAGCCCGGCGTGCCGGCGGAAGAAATCGACCATGGCCATCTGGTTGTGCGGCGAATAGCCGTGTACGGTCGGGCCGATGAACAGCTCGGTGCTGTCTTCCGCCCCCAGCAGGCGGTAGAAGCGCCGCAGTTCGGCGTGGGCTTCCTGCAGGCCGCGCCGCTCGAAGAAATCGTATTTCTGTCCCATGAGGATGGCCGGCTGGGGGGCTCGGACAATCATCATGTCGACCATTTCGAGGCCGCTGCCGATGACGCCAGGCGGGCATTGCTCGCTGTCGGTGGCCAGTTCGTTTTCGAGGTTGTTGAGGAAACTGGTCACATGGCAGCTGGGCGCGGCCATGGTCAGGCGGTATTCGTTGGCCCAGATCCACTCGGTCAGGGTGCCGCCGCCGGAGTTGCCGGTGATGCCGACGCGCTTCGGGTCGACCTCCGGCCGGGTGAGCAGAGCGTCGAGGGCGCAGCGGCCGTCCCAGACGCGCCAAGCCCCGAAGAAGTCGCCGACCAGCTCGAGTTGCTTGCCCATGACATTGTGGGCGCAGCACAGGGAGTTGGCGACGCCGAGGTCGGAAAGACGGGTGTACTGGTTCCGTTCGCCTTGCTGGATCGGGTCGTAGATCAGCACGACAAAGCCATTGTTGACCAGGCGGATGCAGAAATCCTGGTAGACCGGCGCGGCCTTGCCCTGTTCGCTGTGTCCGCAGGCGCCGAGGACGGCAGGGGCCGGCGCCGCGAGCTGGTTGGGCAGGTAGAGGTTGGCGGTCACCCAGAAGCCGGGCCGACTTTGGAAGCGCAGCTTTTCGATGCGGTAGCCGTCGAGCTGGAGCGTGCCGGTGTATTCCAAGGCGAGGGGGACCTGTTTCGGCTTGGGGCCGAAGCTGCGGGCGATCGCCTGCCGGAGCCTGGCCTGGTAGGCCAGGGCGTCCTCGCGGGTTTTCAAGGCGTCCAGCGCGCGGGTGCGTTCGGCGCGTTTGGCGCGAAGCTTGTCCACATAGTCGTCAATCACCATGTGGGGGTAGCCGTTTCTGCTCATTGTTGCCTTTCCAGACAAATGTTGCGGGGTCATGGAGTGGAAGCACGGGGCGGCGGTGTTGCCGTCCGCCGGCGGGGGGGTGGTCACAGCTTGAACATGGTCTTGATGTCTTGCCGGTAGTAGTCGTACTTGGTCGGATAGTAGATGCTGTCGCGGCCGCCGACGTTGAATTTGGCCATGCCCTTGAGGGCGGAGCTGCTGACATGCTCGAGTCTTTTGTCGCAGGGGATGTAAACCGCGTTGGTGCCGGGGCGCATTTCCTGCATGAAGCAGAGCTGGTTCATTTCATAGTCGAGGTCGTAGCCGTTGCGCAGGCCGCGCACGAGGGTCACGTCGCAGAACACGGATTCGCGTTCGATCAGGTCGACCATGAGGGTGTCGAAGACCACCACCTCGTGGAAGGGGAGGGTTTTGTCGAGCATCACGTCCGGGGTGATGTCTTTTTGCGGGTTGATGCCGACGCCGACGATGACTTTGTCGAACATCAGTTCGGCCTTTTCGAGGATGGAGAGGTGGCCGATGTGGAAGGGGTTGAAGGTGCCGGCGTAGATGCCGACGCGCGGCCGGCGGTGTTCCAGGTAGTCGATCAGAAAACGCATGGTGTTCCGGCATTGCGGGAAGCGCTTGGCAAAGCGGTTGAAGAAGGCGCTGCGGCCACGCCGGTACTCCGTCATGTTCAGGTACTGGAATTCACGGAAAATCTGGAATTCATAGGCGAGCAGGTCGACATGGGAGCCGTGGATGATGATCTGGCAGTCGAAGTCGTGGAATTGGGCGGCCAGTTCGCTGACATTGTCCTGGGTGCAGGTGGCGAGGATGGCCTGGCGGACGCGGTCGACCGAGTCGGCGGGAACGGGGTTGCCGATGGCGTTGAGAATGTACAGGAAGGCCTCGCAGGAGCGGGCTTCGCTGTCATTGCCCTGGGGGAACCAGACCACGTCATGGAAGAGGGCGGTCAGCAGCAGCTCCGCGGCTAATGGCTGGTTGTCCCAGGCGGTGGTGTCGCGGATGGCCTGGCAAATGGAGAGCAGGTGGTCGAGGGTATGAAAATAGCGGTGCGGCTGGCGGTAGGCGGCAAACACGCGTTCCAGCCAGGCGCCATTCCAGTCCAGACGGTAGGGATTGCATTCCGCCAGAATGGCGCGGATGCGATTTTCGCGGGCGTTCTCTTCATCGTTGCGCATGGTTTCTCTATCTCGGTTCAGTCTTGGCTCGGGTCGTGTTTCGCAAAGGGGATATTCGGGGCCAGGGGCGCGTCCCGGAGGGGATGGCCGGCGACGACGGCGGGAAAACGGGCCGAGGGGACCCCGCAAACCGCTCAGAACCGCATATTACACAAAACGACCTTGCCACCGGAACACCATATAGATCAATGAAATAATACAACGACGGTTGGGAATGGCCGCGGCCGGCGGCCGCGACCTACTGGCAAGGCTTCGGTGGTGGGACATGGCCGCGACCGGCGAACGCGACCGCCGCGGGCTTGGCCCAGACTGCCAGCCTCCCTGGGTTTCGGGCCGGAAACCGCGCCGCCGCCGGTCAGGGACTGAAGAATTTCTCCAGGAGTTGCTGCATGGTGCCTTTGTATTCGGCGCATTTCAAGTCGGAGCAGCCGGCCTGGTTGCCGCCGTTCCACCAGACTATGACTTTCCCGTCGCGTTCGATCATTTCGGCGTCGGAGGCGTTGATGTCCTTGCTGCCGGGGAAGAGTTCGGGGTTGGTCAGATGCGTCCGGTCCGGAGTCACGAAGGGGCGGTTTTTGGGGGCGTCCTCCCAGGTGACCAGGTCCTTGGAGCGGGTGATGCGGGTTTCATAGATGTCGCCGTCGTGTTCCAGGTAGAGCAGGTAGTAGAAGCCGCCGCGGAAGTACATGGCGGGACCGCCGACATAGCGGCTGGCGCCGTAGATGGCGGCCGGGATTTTACGCCAGCGGACGAGGTCGGTTGACTCCGCAAACAGGAAGGTGAACGGCACCCACTTCGGATTGTCCGATTCGTACAGAAGAACATACCGCTTGCCGTCGTAGACCACCGTGCTGTTGAACAGCTTTTCGTCCTTGTCGGCGGTCAGGACTTCCCGCGGCTCGCTCCACGTGATCAAATCCTTGGACGTGATGGCGATGATGCGCTTGATGTGCCACCAGGGCTGGTTCTCGCCGTAGTCGGCGGCAAAGACCGTGACCATGTCCTTGACGACGAGGGCCGATGCGAAATAGTGGTTCAGCAGCGGGATGCTGATGATGCGGTCGCTGTCAAGCTCCCGGATGAGAAAGCCGTCTTCCTGGAAACGGTGCTGCACCGGCCGGCCCGGATACAGAAGAACCGAGGCGAAGAAGTTCTCCAGCAGGTAGTATTTGCCTTTGAAGCAGAACGGTGTCACCTCGTTGCCGGCGTGGCGCACCACCCGCTGATTTTGCCATGGGGGTTTCCATTCCATGAGAAGATGCCTCTGGTTGGGGATGTCGAACACGTGATCATATGGTATTTTTAATGTGTTGCTCCTTACATCATGTCCAATTTATACAAAATAGCATGAAGAAACGTCTTTGGCAAACCGTGGCCGCTGTTTTTCCCGCCGGGGGCGCCAGGAGCGGTCGCCGGCTCCGGCGCGTCGGCGCTCTCCAAGCCCGTGCGACGAGGGCAATGGCCGGAACCGAAAATGCGCGGAACACGCATTTATTTTGGAAAAACGATTGAAGTTGTCATTGACAACGCCGGGCCGGCGTGTATACTTGTAGCGTCGGAGATTCCAGCGGGCGGGAAGAGGGTGGCGGAGAAGACGTGAAAGGCCGGTGATGGGCAGGAGCGGAGAGCACCGTGAGCGGGTATTGGCGATGCTGCGCACGCACCGGCATCTGCGGATAGGTGACGTCGTCGAGAGCCTGGGCTTGTCGGAAGCGACGATACGGCGCCTGTTTGCTTCTTTGGAGGCTTCCGGCGATTTGCTGCGCGTGCACGGCGGGGTGCGGCTGCCCGAGGCCTCTGTTCTTCGCAAAGATTATTCCTTTCAACGGGAAGCCGGCCAGCAGGTCGCCGAAAAGCATGCGATCGGGGTCGCAGCGGCCGGTCTGCTTGTGAACGGCGACAAGATTTTCCTGGATTCCGGGACGACTCCTCTTGAATGCGGCATGGCCCTGATGGCGCGCCTGCGCGCCGGGACCCTGAAGGAGGTGTCCGTGGTCACCAATTCGCTGGCCTACAGCGACAGCCTGGCGCGAGTCTGCGCGGTCACCCTGACGGCTGGCCGCATCCGCCCCGAACGCCAGGACTTGTGCGGGATTCCAGCCTTTGAAAGCATCGCCCGATATCACTTCAGCGCGGCCGTGCTGGGGGCGGATGGCATTGACGGCGACGGCGTCCTTTCCAGCACGGACGAGGACACGGCGCAGCTGGCGCGGACGGTGGTTGAACACAGCGACCGCATTTATGTCCTGGCCGCCAGTCGCAAGCTGGGGCAGCCGTCGTTTGTCAGTTATGGCCGCCTCCGCGGACATTTGGTGACCTTGATCACGGATGCTGGCATTCCCGGCGCCCTGCTGTCCAGCTGGCGCCGCCGGGGCTTTGACATCCTGGTTGCCGAGGGCGCCGGCGGCGGTCCGGGCACCGGCGGCGGTCCGGGCGAGAAGGCGGCGTCTGTGGCAAAGGCGTGATTTTGATTCGGGCGCCAGCCGGCACGGGGGGCGCCGAAAGCTCTTGTTGCGAGGGCGTCAGTCACAACATCAATTCAGAGGAGCGTGTTGAGCATGGGCATTAAAATCGGCTTGGTCGGATTGGGCAGTTTTGGTTCGGCGTTTGCCAAGCTTTTCACTTCGCACCCCCTGGTGGACAAGGTGGCCCTGTGCGATTGCGAGCCGGACAAGATCAAAAAAATCCTGGCGGATCCCTTCATGGCTTCGAAAGTGTCGCCACGGGACTGCTACGCCACCCTGGATGAGATCTGCCGGGTCGACGAGCTGGACGCCCTCGCGATCATCACGCAGCCCTGGCTGCATGCCCCGCAGTGCCTGCAGGCCATGGCGAGCGGCAAGAGCGTGTACAGCGCCGTCCCGGTGATTTCCCTGCCGGATGACAACGAGGTGCTCGACTGGTGCGGAAAGCTGGTGGAGGCGGTTGGCCGGACGGGCCGGCAGTACATGCTGGGCGAAACGACGGTCTACCGGCCGCAGACGATGTTCTGCGCCCGCCAGGCCGCGGCTGGCGCCTTCGGGGAGTTTGTCTATGCGGAAGGCGAGTATGTGCACGATGTCGACGCCAGCTGCAACCTGCGCGAGGTCAGTCGCCACCGCACGGTCGGGGTCATCGGCAGCCAGTATGCGGCCCTGAAGAAGAAGTACATGGACCGAGGGTGCAAGCACAGCCCG
>JAKLHU010000107.1 GCA_022709995.1 Verrucomicrobiota bacterium
GCCGGTGATGGCGGTGTTGGCGGCCGTCAAGTCAGGCGGGGCTGGAATGCACGCCGCCGTCAACGTCATCGCCGCTCCGGCCAGGATGGCGAACCATTTCAGGATATTGCCGTTGGCGACATTCATCAACGTGAAGGCTTCGTGGCAGGCGATGGCCAGCATGAAGCCCGCAAACAGCATGAAAAAGACGCGTCCGCCCGGTCCGGGGAGAAAGAAGGCGAGCAGGAAAATGGCGAGGAGCGGAAGGGCGGTTTTCAGTCGTTGCAGCATAGGATTAGATGCCTCCAAAGCGCCGTTGGCGATGGGCGAAGTCGTCCAGGGCTTGCCGGAATTGCGGTTCGGCGAAGTCTGGCCAGAAGGTTTCCGTGAACCAGATTTCAGCGTAGGATGCCTGCCAGAGCAGGAAGTTGCTCAGGCGCTGTTCGCCGCCGGTGCGGATGATCAGGTCGGGGTCGGGCAGACCGGCCGTCTGCAAATAGCCGGCAAACGCGTCTTCGTCCAAGGCTTCCGGGTCGAGGGCGCCGGCTTTGGCCAGGCGGGCGACGATTTGGGCGGCCCGGGTGATTTCGTGGCGGCTGCCATAGCTGAGGGCGAGGGTGAGATTGCCCTTCGCGTTGGCGGCGGTGCTGGTGATTTGCTGCTGCAGGCACAACCGGGCCGGCCGGGGCAGCCGTTCCAGGTCGCCAATGACGCGCAGGCGGATCTGGTATTCGGCCAGCTTGGCCGCCTGTTGGTCCAGAAAGTCGACCAGCAAATTCATGAGGAACGCGACTTCTTTGGGTGATCTTTTCCAGTTTTCGGTGCTGAAGGCGTACAGGGTCAAGTAGGGAATGGCGTATTGGTTGCAGCATTCGAGGGTACGGATGACGGCATCGGCGCCGGCCTGGTGGCCGGCCGAACGCTCCAGGCCGTGTTTTGCGGCCCAGCGGCCGTTGCCATCCATGATGATGGCGATGTGGCGGGGCCGCGGCGAGGCTGGGGACAATTCGGGCATAGGAGAATTTTTGGGCTCGGGGCTACGGATTGTGCGTGCGGCTGACTTGCGCCGCGAGGTAAAAGCTTTATTCTAATCCATATTCCCGGGAAAGCAAAAATGGCAGGAGTTTTTTCGTCAGGATGGCAGCGATGATCTTAACCAGTGTGCAGAATCCGCGCGTCAAGCAGGTGGTCACGTGGCGTGAGCGGCGCGACCGCGACCGCGACCAGAAAGTTTTGATTGAGGGCTACCGGGCCTTGACCCGCGCCCTGGCCGGCGGCTATCCGATCGAGGACGTCTATTTCTGCCCGGAATGTTATCTGGGCGACAATGAGCCGGCTTTGCTGGAGCGTCTGGAGCAAGCCGGGGCAACCCTGTATCACGTGGCGCCGGCGCCGTTTGCCCGCATGGCGTATCGCGAACGGCCCGAAGGCTTGCTGGGAGTCGGTCCGCAACGTCATCGCGGCCTGAACGATCTGCCGGTCCGGGCGACGCCGCCCTTTTACCTGGTGGCCGAGCAGATTGAAAAGCCGGGCAATCTGGGCACTATGCTGCGGTCGGCCGATGCGGCCGGGGTGGACGGGTTGATTCTGTGCGACCCGCGCACGGACCTGTACAATCCCAATGTCGTCCGCGCCAGCACCGGCAATCTCTTCACCATGCCGATAGCGGAAGCCGATTCGGCAACGACAATCGCTTGGCTGAAAGAGCGCGGCATTGCCATTCTGGCGGCCAGCCCGCATGTCGAGACGCTGTACACCGCCGTTGACATGACGGCTGGAGTCGCCATCGTGGTCGGGGCGGAGCAGTTTGGCCTCAGCGAAGCCTGGATGCAGGCCGCGGATGTGCCGGTGCGCCTGCCGATGATGGGGGCGGCCGATTCCCTCAATGTGGCCACGGCCACGACGCTTTTGCTGTATGAGGCCTTGCGGCAGCGGCTGGAACGCGGCGTCGTCCGGGACCAGGGGCCGCAGGCCTGATTCCCGTCTGTTTTACGTCAAGGCCCCGAGGCGCCGGCTGAACGGCGCTTCGGGGCCTTGGCGTTTCAAAAAAGGTTCAAGCGGCCGACGTCGTGTTTACTTCTGGACCAGGGTGGCGCCGAAGTCGGCTTGCCAGGGCGCTTCGTAATTGGCGCCGGCGACGGTCAGCACATAGTTGACGGTGTCGACGTGGCCGTCGAGATAGAGGCTGTTGCGGCCGCCGGAATGGGCGTTGTTGGCGCGGACGTTGGCGAACTGCAGTTCGAGCAGATACAGGATGCGGTCGAGATAGCCCGCCGGGAAGCCGCCGTTTTTGGCTGGATAGCCCCAGGTGTCGGCGAAGGTGGTGACTTGAGAGGGCATCTTGGTACCCGTGATCATGGTCAGATAGGTCGGCGGCTTTTGGGTCGGCCGGTGGCTGATATAGTAATTGTGGCCGTAGCTGGAGTGAATCGGCGTGTTTCCCCACCAGAATCCGTTGAAGTTGTCCGCCGGGCAGTAGAGCATGTTGAATTTGTAGGCGCTGGTCGGCGTGCCATTGGTCGGATGCGGCACGATGGGGCGGGAATACGGCTCCGGCAGGTATTGCGAATAGACCAGCCAGTCGGCCCAGTTGACGCCGACATAGGTGTCGTCCTTGCCGGGCACCGACGGGTGCATCAAACGGTTGGGGAAGACGAAGTCTTCGGATTCCATCGCGTACATTTGTTCAACCAGGCCGAGCTGCTTGAGGTTGTTCTTGCAGGAAATGGCGCGGGCCTTTTCCCGGGCCTTGCTCAAGGCCGGCAAGAGCATCGCCGCCAGAATCGCGATGATGGCGATGACGACCAGAAGCTCAATCAGGGTGAAGTGCACGATTTTCCGGACCATGGCTGTGTCCTCCCTCAACTGAAGTGAATATGGAAAAACTTTGTTGAAAGCAAAGAGTCTTCGTTCAAGTCCTCAGGGGCAAGGGCGGCCGACCGTATGGCCCTGCTCGTGTTCGGCGGTTATTTGGCGACTGGCGTGCCGGTGCAAAGCCAGACATCCTCGTAGGAGTTGGAAGTAGTATAGCCATAGACGACGTTCAGGGTGTCGACATGGCCGTCCAAGTACGACGTGTTGCGGCCCCCGGGATGGGCGGCGTAGGCGCGGACGCGCAGGGACGGCGCCTTGGTGCCGATCTGGTGGACATAGCCGCCGGAGGCGTAGTCGCCGTTGACGGTCACCAGGTGTTTCCAGTTGTCGGCGAATTCCGAGACCATGGACGGGCTGTTGGCCTTGGTGGTCATATGAAGGTACTGTGGTTGGGCCCCGAGGTTGTTGATCATCATGTTGCGGCCATAGCTGAGGGAGATGCAGGTCCAGTGATACGCGTAGAGCGGTGGCACGTTGGCCGGGCAGAGCAGCGACGGATAAATCCGTGACGTGTAGACGGTTCCGCTCGACAGGCTGGTGGCGGTGCCGATGGTGGGCGTCTCCGGCATGGAGCCCGAATAATGCAGCCACTCGTACCACATCAGCGACGACGTCGGCCGCACGCCGCGCATCCACATCTGGGCCGAGATCGTGTAGTCTTCGTTTTCCATGGCATACATGGTGCCGACGTAGGCCATGGTCTTGAGGTTGTTGGTGCAGGAGATCGCCCGCGCCTTTTCCCGGGCCTTGGACAATGCCGGCAAGAGCATCGCCGCCAGAATGGCGATGATGGCGATGACGACCAGAAGCTCAATGAGGGTGAATGGGCGTCGGGATGACATGATGGCTCCTTGTTTGATATCCGTCCAGTTGTTCCACGCATGACTATGGTTCGTTGAAAGACCTCTGGGGATGGAACCTGGCAGGTGTGAAAGCGGGCCGGAACAAGCTTGGATAAACGATTAAGCCAGGCCAGATAATCCTGTCGTCATCGGCCGGCAGAGGGTGGTTAGGGGAGTCTCTGGGTCAGTGTGGCGCCATCTTGGGCCAGCCAGACATATTCGTAGGACGTGCCGTTGGCGGTGAGAATGTAGTTGACGGTGTCGACGTGGCCGTCGAGATAGCAGACATTGCGGCCGCCGGAGTGGGCGGCGTATTTGCCGACCGCGCCAAAACGGCTTTCATAGAGCAGATAGAGGCGATCGCCGAAGCCGGACGGGTAGGCCCCCTCGATGGCCTTGTAGGTCCAGCAGTCGGCAAAGGAGGCTATGATGGACGGGTTGAAGGCCTTGGCCAGGTGCCGGAGGTAGGTTGGTTCAGTCCCGATGGTCGCCTGCTTGAACCAGTTGTGGCCGTAGCTGGAGAACATCGGCTGATACGACCACCACTGCTGCGGGGTGGCGTTGCTGGGGCAGATCAGCATGTCGTACATGTAGCCGTCCCGCGCTGCGCCGGAAGTCGGATGGTAGACAGTGACATTTTTGTGGGTCTGCGGCAGGAATTTCGAATAGTACAGCCAGTCCGGCCAGTTCAGATTGGCGTTGTTGGTGAGAGCCGGGTGGTAGAGACGCGAGGAAAACACACTGTCGTTGTTTTCGTCAGAGTAGAGAAGTTCCATTAGACCGAGCTGCTTCAAGTTGTTCTTGCAGGAGATCGCCCTTGCTTTTTCGCGGGCCTTGCTCAAGGCCGGCAGGAGCATCGCCGCCAGAATGGCGATGATGGCGATGACGACGAGGAGTTCGATCAGAGTGAAAAGGAACATTCTTCTGAACATGCTGACACCTCCCGGATGAATCCCGCGTTGTTCTGATGGAAGAAAGAAAGTTGAGCGAAGTACGAACTCAATGGCTGGAGCGGCTTTCGACCATTGCGCCGCCGCAGACGCTGGTAGCCGCCGAGGGCCGGCCGGAATGGCGGTCCGCAAGGGGCCGGCCGGTTCATTGCTGCGTGAGAGTGCCGCCGATTTTGTCGACGATCCAGACGTTTTCCTTGGAGTTGCTGTTGACGGTCAGGGCGTAGTTGACGGTGTCGACATGGCCGTCCAAGTAGCCGTTGTTGCGGCCGCCGGAATGGGCCGCGTTGGTGCGGACAGCCGCGTATTTGGTTTCCACCAGGTGGTAGAGGCGGTTGCCCAGACCGGTCGGATACGGGCCGTTCTTGTAGCGCCATGACCAGGTGTCGGCAAAGGTGGTGACGATGGACGGCTGGCTGCTGTCGGCCAGGTGGGTCAGATTGTCGGGCTTGGCGGTCGCGGTGTTGTCGATGTAGTAATTGTAGCCAATGCTGGCGAACATTGGCTGATAGGACCAGTATTGCTGCGGGGCGGGGTCGGCCGGACAGATCAGCATGTCGTACATGTAGCCGTCCCGCGGCGCCCCGGAGGTCGGATGGTAGACGGTGACGTTTCGGTGCGTTTCCGGAAGATATTTGGAATAGTACAGCCAGTCCGGCCAGTACAGGCGGACATTGCCGGCGACGCTGGGATGGTACTGGCGGGACGAAAACACGGAGTCCTCGTATTCCATGCTGTAGAGCTGGGCGACGAGATTGAGCTGCTTGAGCTTGTTCTTGCAGGAGATCGCCCGGGCCTTCTCTCTCGCCTTGCTCAGGGCCGGCAGCAGCATGGCCGCCAGAATGGCGATGATGGCGATGACGACAAGGAGTTCAATCAGGGTGAAACGGATGGCTTTTTTGAACATGGAGGTGTACGGCAGGTAGGTGGGGGAATGGTGACGGTGGGGTGAAAAAAAGACTTTCGGCGGCTTACAATTTGCGGATTTGACTGGCGTCGCCGGCTCTCCAGATGTCCTCCCGGTAGGAGGTGCTGGTGTGGCCGTAGACAAAATTGAGCGTATCGACATGGCCGTCGATGTACACGGTGTTGCGGCCCCCGCCATGGGCGGCGTTGGCGCGGACATCGCCCATGCCGGCATAGTTGCCAAGCGAATGCGAGTAGCCCGACGTGCCGCCGTTGACATAGTACTTCCAGTTGTCGGCCATCACGGAGGTCATCGAGGGCCATTGGGTTTCATGGACCATGCGCAGGTAGCTCGGGAAACCGCCAAAGCTGTTGATGTAGGCGTTCTGTCCGTAGCTCATCAGGAACGCCCCCCAGTGCCAGTTGCGGCGCGGTTCGGCGTTGGACGGGCAGACCAGGGTGCTGTATAGGATCGTATTGGTGTTCGCGCCGGACGTCGGGTGCGGGGTGATGACGATCTTCGGCGATTCGT
Source organism: Verrucomicrobiota bacterium (assembly GCA_022709995.1). GTDB lineage: Bacteria > Verrucomicrobiota > Lentisphaeria > Oligosphaerales > Oligosphaeraceae > JAAZKI01. Next base: position 6,084 of record JAKLHU010000107.1, read on the forward strand.
TCAGATAGGACGCCCCGTGCAGGAATTCATACCACATGGCCTGCTTGCCGTCAGCCCGGTAGGGATGGTACATCTTGTTGGTAAAGGCGTAGTCGGCGTTTTCCTCGCTGTAGATGAAGGCGATCAGACCCAGGGTCTTGAGGTTGTTGGTACAGGAAATCGCCCGCGCCTTTTCGCGCGCCTTGCTCAGAGCCGGCAGCAGCATCGCCGCCAGAATGGCGATGATGGCGATGACGACTAAAAGCTCAATCAGGGTAAATGCCGACCAGCGCCGCATTGTGTTCATGATCATCTCCCTGCCATCGAATAGGGACTTGCTGTCACGAGAGGTCTTGATTAGTCCGCCGAAGTCCATTACATTATAATCCGATATCACCAACGTGCAATTCATCTATACCAAATAATAGCACATTCCGGGTCAGTTATCAAGGGGCCGGGAGTGATTTTTCGGCGGCGCGACCAAAATCGCCGTCTGGGAACACCATGAAGATTTTCGACGTCCACACTCATGTTTTTCCGGAGAAGATAGCCGCCTCGGCCCTGGCTTTTCTGCGCGAACAGTCGGCCGACTTGCCGACTTACACGCTGGGGACGGCCGCGGATTTGCGCCGGCACGCCGCCGCGGCGGGCTATGCCGGCTGGATGAACTGCCCGGTGGTGACCAAGCCGGGGCAGTCGGCTTCGGTCAATGCCTGGGCCGCCGCCCGCAACCTGTGGCCGGCCCTGTCCCTGGGCGGCGTGCATCCGGCCGACGTGGACCCCGGAGACATCGTCCGGCAAATCCGCGACCTGGGGCTTCGGGGCGTCAAATTTCACCCCGAATACCAGGAGTTCGGCGTATTGGAAGCGCGTCTGGAGCCGATCTGGCGCTTGTGTGAGGATCTTTCCCTGCCGGTGTTGATTCATGGCGGCCAGGACATCGGCTTCCAGC
>JAKLHU010000108.1 GCA_022709995.1 Verrucomicrobiota bacterium
TCTGGAGGTCGTGGGCATCGAGGGAACCAAGGTGACCCTCAGACTCAAGGGCGCCTGCGGCTGCTGCCCGCATGCCCAGATGACCCTCAAGAACGGCATCGAGCGCATCCTCCGCGAGCAGGTCAGCAAGGACATCGTGGTCGAACGCGTCAACTGAACCGCCCCTGCCCATCATGCTTCCGCTCCGGCTTCCGGCACGGCCGCCACGGCCGACGGCAAACCGGAGCGCGTTGCCGCCGATTGCCCCGGCTTTCCGTCCCGCTGGCGTGAATGCCTTGCCGACGGTCGAAAACTTGGGGCCAAGCCCCCGTCCAGCAGGCGGACCGGAAAAAGCCGGCATCAGGGAGGTGCATCCGTATGCCAGAACCACAAATCCTGCTTTCCCTCCCGCCCGGCGGCGTGGAAGCGTTCCGCCGGGACAGCCATTTCCCCTTTCCGCAATGGCATGCCGACAGCGACCCGGCCGGCCGCCGGCTCGGCTCCGGCGGCGGCGCCGCCTGGCTCCTGTTCAGCGCCTGGAAGCGCCAATGCCAGATCAAGCCGGTTCCCTTCTCGACCTGGCTCGGCCAGAACAACCGGATCATCATCCACGCGGGGGGGGAAAGTCGGCGGCTGCCGGCGTATGCTCCCGGCGGCAAAGCCATGCTGCCTATGCCGGCCCTGCGCTGGTCGCACGGCCAGCACCTGGAACAGACCCTGCTTGACGTCCAGCTGCCGTTCCTGACCGGAATCCTCCACCGGCGCTCCGAGCCCTGCCTCGTCATTGCCTGCGGCGACGTCATTCTACAAGGCGACCTGCCGGCCCTCCCGGACGCGGATGTGGTCGCCCTCGGCATGTGGACCACCCCGGAACAGGCCAGCCGCCATGGCGTCTTCTTCTGCCCGCGCGAACGGGCCGACCAGCTGGCCTTTGTCCTGCAAAAACCGTCGCCAAGCAAAGTCAAGGAACTTTCCGAGGACCATTTTTTCCTGATTGACACCGGCTGCTGGGTTCTCTCCCGGCCGGCTGTCCTGACCATGATGCAACAATGCGGCTGGGACATCATGCGCGACGTCTTCCGAAACGGCGATCCCACCTTCTATGACCTCTACGCCGACTTTGGTCAGCGCCTGGGCAGTTGTCCGTCGATTCCTGATCCGACTGTCTCCTGCAGGAGCGCCGCCGCCGTCCCCCTCAAAAATGGCGGTTTCCACCATGTCGGCACCAGCCGAGAGCTGATCAGCACGACGGCCACGCTGCAAAACCTGAAGGTCGAGCAGGACCAGGACATCGGCCGCTACCCGCTCCACCCGAGTGTCTTCATCCAGAACGCCGTCGTGGAATCGCCCCTGCGCAGCCAGCACCAGAACATCTGGATCGAAAACAGCCATCTTGGCCCGCAATGGCAGCTGTCCGGCGACCACGTCATCACCGGAATTCCGGAGAACGACTGGCGCCTCGCCCTGCCGGCGGGCGTCTGCCTTGACCTGGTGCCGATCGGCCAGAATGACTGGGCAGTACGCGTCTACGGCATGGACGATCAATTCCGCGGCCGCGTCAACGCCGCCAGTACTCTCTGGCTCGGCCAACCGGCCCAGCGCTGGTTCGCCCAGCGCGGCCTGTCCCTCGCCGACTGCGGCATTCCGGAGACCGCCGACTTGCAGCAGGCCGCCCTCTTTCCAGTCCTGGACCGCGGCCAGCTCGACAGCGGCTTCCTGCAATGGCTCTGCGGCGCCCCACCGGCCGCCACGCCGGCCGCGCCGAATGAAGCCAGCCTCAACACCCCGGCCGTCCATGTCCCGGCGGCGCCGCTGCCCGCCGCCGCGGCCCGGCCGGCGCCGGACTACGCGACCTTCTACCGCCAGTGCCGCCGCGTCGCCGCCGCCGAACTGGGCGACAACGCCAACTTGGCCCGTTTAGCTGCCCAGCGCCGCCAATTCATCAGCCTTTGCCTGCCGCGCCTGTACGCCGGCGGCACCCGCACCATTTTCCTGCGCCTGGATCTCCGGCGCACCGCCGCCCTGTGGAACGACGCCGGTCTGGCCCTGCCGACGGCCAAGGCCGTCGCCGAGCATAACCTCTTTGCCGCGGCCCGCGAAACGATGTTCCGCTCCGAAGTCCTCAAGCGGCAGGGCGACGCCGCCGGCGCCGCCCGCGAGGAGCACATGGCCTTCTCCCTGCTCTGCGAAGCCCTCGCCGAACCGGTGCGCGCCGACGGCGTCATGCCGCAGTGCCACCTGCTCGAAGACCAGGTTCTCTGGACCCGCAGCCCCGTCCGCCTCGACCTGGCCGGCGGCTGGACCGACACGCCGCCGCAGTGCTTCTTCGGCGGCGGCAAGGTCCTGAACCTGGCCGTCGAAATCAACGGCCAGCCACCGTTGCAATGCTTCCTGAAGCGGAGCCCCAAAAACGAACTGATCATCCGCTCCATCGACCTGGGTTGCGAAGAGCGCATTGAACAGTATGACCAGCTGCGCCGCTACACGGTTGTCGGCAGCGCGTTTTCCATCCCCAAGGCCGCCCTGGCCCTGTGCGGTTTTCTGCCGGAATTCCATGCCTCGCCGCCACCGACCCTGGGCGACCTGCTCAAAAGCCTGGGCGGCGGACTGGAACTGACCATGCTTTCCGCCCTGCCCAAGGGCTCCGGCCTCGGCACCAGCAGCATCTTGGCCGCCACCATCCTCGGCGCCCTCAATGAAGTCTGCGGCTTCGGCTGGACCAACCAGGAAATCATCCGGCGGACGTCCGTGCTCGAGCAGCTGCTGACGACCGGCGGCGGCTGGCAGGACCAGGCCGGCGGCATCATCCCGGCCGTCAAGCTGCTGGAGACCCGAGCCGGGCTATTCCAGGCTCCGCAGCCCAGCTGGCTCCCGGAACGCATGTTCGTCGAACATGCCAATCGCGACCTGCTGCTGTACTACACCGGCATCACCCGCGTCGCCAAGGACATCTTGCATGAAGTCGTCCGCGGCATGTTCCTCAATGACCATCGGGAACTGGCGATTCTGGCCGAAATGGGCGTTCACGCCCAGAACCTGGCCCGGCAAATCCAGCGCGGCAACTGGAGCGAAGTCGGCCTCGGCATCCGCCGGTCCTGGGAATTGAACTGCGCCCTCGACCCCGGCACCAACCCAACCCCGGTCCGCAAAATCTTCACTACTGTCAAGAGCCATCTCTTAGGCGCCAAACTCCTGGGCGCCGGCGGCGGCGGCTACATGCTCATGGCCGCCAAATCGGAAGCGGACGCCGCCCGGATCCGGCAGATTCTCACCGACAACCCGCCGAATCCGCGCGCCCGCTTCGTCTCCTTCGCAATCTCCACCACCGGCATGCAGGTGACCAGAAGCTGATCGCGCCGGCAGCACCAGCGCCAGGCGGCCAGGACCCGCGCCGGGCGGACAACCCGCGGCTTGCTTGCCCCCCGGCGGCGAGCCACCGCGCCCGGCGAGGGCTGGAAAGGCCCATCTCCCTCCGGACGCGCCGATTGCAAAGCCGGCGGCAAGGCGCCTGGCCGATCCACCGCCACGGCTTTTCCACGGCCGGCAAACGCCCGTTTCGACAACATGGATTTTTTCCATAAAACCGGGACCGGCAATCGCCCGGCCAGTTGCAAGAACGCAATTTGGTGATATGGTGATTGCATGGCCGAGGCACTCCCCCCACATCCATCCGGGCCTTGGCGTTACGTCATCTCCGAACTATAAGGTATGCAGAGGAGTTTCCACATGCAAGAACTGGCGATTTTTGGCGGTCAACCCACCGTCACGGCCGGAATGATCAAAAGCTGGCCGCCCATCTCACAGGAAGACCGCGACGCCGTCATGGCGGTTTTCGATTCCAACATCTTCCATGGCACCGGCGCCCCCAACGCCGTCGCTTTGCAGCAGGAATTCGCCGACTTCATCGGCGTCAAATACTGCCTGGTCACCAACAGCGGCACCTCCGCCTTGCACATGGCCGTGGCCTCCCTCGGCATCGGCCCGGGCGACGAAGTGATCGTCCCGGCCTTCACCTACTGGTCGACCGCCGCCGCCGTCCTCCACCACAACGCCATCCCGATTTTCGTCGACATCGAGGACGACGCGTTCTGCATCGACGTCAACAAAATCGAAGCCGCCATCACCCCGAAGACGAAAGCCATCCTGCCGGTCCACATCCACGGCATGCCGGCGGCCATGGACAAAGTCATGGCCCTGGCCAAAAAACACAACCTGCTCGTCATCGGCGACGCCTGCCAGGCGCACGGCGCGGCCGTCAACGGCCAGAAGGTCGGCACCTTCGAGGACACCTGCGGCTTCAGCACCAACCGGTCCAAGAACCTCTCCAGCGGCGAAGGCGGCTTCTTCGTCACCAACAACGAGGACGCCTACCGGATCGCCGCGAAGCTGCGCGAATTCGGCGAAGTCGTCGTCCACGGCCAGACCCGCGAATACAACGCCTTCGGGCTGGGCTGGATGTACCGCCAGCATGAGTTCATCAACGCCTTCTGCCGTTCGCAGCTGAAGCACCTGCCGGAAAACAACGCCCGCCGCAAGGAGTTCGCACAGTATCTGACCGCGGAGCTGGCCAACATCCCGGGCTTCAAGGGCCCCTACACCCCGCCCGGCCGCGAACCGGTCTTCTTCAGCTACATCGTCCGCTTCTGCCCGCAGGAACTCGGCATCGACGCCACCATGGCCGAATACAAGGCCGCGACCCAGAAGATCCTGGCCGCCGAAAACATCCGCCTGGGCCAGTGGCAGACCAGGCCCGTCCCCGGCCAGTCCGTGTTCCAGATGATGGAAGGCTATGGCAAAGGCTGCCCGTGGACCTGCGCCCACTACGGCCGCAAAATCCGCTACGATGAAAACGACTACCCCGTCACCCTCAAATTCATCGCCTCCCACGCCTATCTGGCCGCCGTCTACCCGCCCAACACCATGGACCTGATGAAAAAATACATCGAGGGATTCAAGAAGGTCGCGTCCCAGCCGGACAAGATCCGCAAGGTCATCGCCGACGCCCGCAAGGCCTGAGGCGACACGACCCGCGGCGGATGACAACCCCCGCCCGGCGGCCGGCCAACTCCGCCGCCGCCCGCCGGGCCTGGCTCTTTAAATTCAAGGTAATATCATGATTAAAACTGGTGTCATGCTCATGTCCAACCGGGGGCCGGACGGCCAGCCCTGGGACTGGCGGGAAGCCCTCAAGAGATGGAAGAGCCTCGGCCTGGTCGGCGTCGATGTGTTCCACGGCATGCTGAAGGCCAATAACGAAACGCCGGCCAGCATCAAACGCATCCTGGACGATCTTGGCCTGGAACCGAGCATCTACTGCGTGCCGACCAACCTGGTCTCCCCCGACCCGGCCGACCGGGCGACGTCCCTCGACACGATCCGCGCCGGCATCGACGCCTGCGGCGTCCTGGGCGTGAAGCACCTGTTCAGCCACGGCGGCCAGCACAACAACGAAGGCGAAGACGCCTTCCTGCGCTACGTGGACGGACTCAACGCGGCCGCGGAACTGGCGCGGGCGGCCGGATTGCTGTTCAGCATTGAAAACGCCGGCAAGATGTGCAACAGCGGCGCTTCACTGGCCCGCACGCTTGACCTGGTCAAACAGCCGAACATGCGGATCACGTTTGACGGCGGCAACTTCATTACCTGCGGCGATGAACCGCACCAGGCCATCATGACGCTGCGCGCCAAGGTCGGCCACGTCCACGTCAAGTCGCACGTCCCGGCCCCCGCAGGCGCCCCGCGGCCGTATCTCTACTGCCCCACCGGCGTCGGCCACCCGGACTACCGCTTCATCCGCGACCGCCTCCAGGAAGTCGGCTACTCCGGCTGGATGTCCTTCGAACCCGAAGGCGGCTTCGACTCCAAGTGGGACCAGAGCATCGCGACTCTCGCCCAGATCGTCGCCGAAAGCAAATAGACCGACAGACACAACACAAATAACAACGACTCCCGGGAATCGGCAAGCCGCCGCCTTCCCGGGAGTCTGTTTTCTTTCGGGGCGGGAAGGCGAAAACTCGCGTTGACAAACCTCGGCCAGCCCGGGCCAAAACCGCCTTCGGCCGGGCCCGCCGCCCGGCGCCGCCCACGTCATTTCTGGTGCACAAAACGGTGGATGACCGCCGTCACAACCCCGAACAGCCGCATTTCCGACTCGCTCCCCAGCTCGATGTCGGCGAATTGCGGATTGGCCGACTCCAGGCAAAGGCGCCGGGGAGTTTTCCGCAGCCGCTTCACCGTGAAGTCATTGTCGACGGCAGCGATCACAATCGAGCCGTCGATCGCCTCCAGGCTGCGGTCGACAACCAGAATGTCGCCAGAATAAATGCCGACGCCAATCATGGACTCCCCCGACGCGCGGACAAAAAAGGTCGCGGCCGCGTGCGGCGCGAGCAGGCGATTCAAATCCAGCTTGGTGTCGACGTACTGCTCGGCGGGCGACGGGAAACCCGCCATGACCGGCGAGGCCATCAGCGGCGGAAAATCATCGGGTTCTGGCTTGTCGGTCATGAGTCGTGCAGCTGTTGGAGGGCGGCGAGAGTCTCTTCGACAAGCTGCTGGCCGCCAGCGGGCGAGACGACATTGCAGTACAGGGACGCGCTGTAGCCCTTGCCCCACGCTCCGCGCTCCGTCGCCAGGTAGCCGCCGCTCTCTTCATTCCCGGACAACTGGATAATGAAGGTCTGGACAAACGGGCTGCGGGCCTGGATCCGGTGCATGTAGTCCATGTACAGCTCGAAACTGTTGTTGGCGAAAGCCACGTCGCCGACGCGGACCGCATGCAGCTCCATGGCAAAACGCGGCTGCGTCTTCTGCAATTCATAACGGTGCAGGATCCGCCGGCAGCGGTTCCGGCGCGACACCAGCCGCGAATTGTAGGTCAGGCGCTCGATCGGGTCGCCCTCGTCGGTGTGGAGCCGGACGCGCATCCCGGTCACCTGGTTGCCCGCAGTCCCCTGCTGATCGGCCGTCCGGGTCGAGATGGGGGCGAAGGCGGCGAGGGATTCGAGCGGGAGCTCGCGGTGTTTCTCG
>JAKLHU010000109.1 GCA_022709995.1 Verrucomicrobiota bacterium
ACCGGGACAAGGCGGAGGATTTTCGCGAACAGGTATTGCCCGGCGATGATGAAGATCAGGGAGGAGACGGACATGAGGAGGACGCAGGCCAGCTGGAGGACCAGGTCGAGGCGGCTGGCGCGGCGGTAGGCGGCGAGCATGGCGACGAGGATGTTGGCGACGAGAGTGGCGAGAAAGACCGGCACCGTGAGGCAGAGCGACGGCGCGATGCGCTGCCTAATCTCCGCGCCCAGGGGCTCGAGAGTCATGTCCGAACGCCCGAAGTCGCCCCAGAACAGGGCGAGGCTTTTCTGGAAGAAGATGGTCTCGGTCAGCCTGGCGATGCCGGCCGCGTCCCGGTTGACAAACAGAGGATGGTGGTAGCCGTGGGCTTCCTTCCAGCGCTCGACGTTTTCCGGGGTCGACGCCTTGTCGCCCAAGGCCTGGCGCGCCATGTCGTCCGGTGAGTTGACCAGAAAGAACAACAGGAACACGACCAGATTGACGCCGAGCAGCGTCGGGATGAGATACAAAAGTCGTCGCAGGAGGTAGTGAGCCATGGTGGCAAGCGGGCAGGTTGGATGGGGTGGCGGCGGAAACGCGCCCGCCGCCGAAGACTTCCGGGTGGGCGCAGTTAGAAAGTACTATAGGAAATAAAGCAGGGGTTGCAAGCCGGGCCGGGACAAGATTGAGGCCCAGCCAAGAGTTTTCCGTGTTGTCGCCGGGCATCGCCGCCGGCTTGTCGCCGCCGGGTTGTCGCCGGCTTGTCGCCGGCTTGTTCGGGTCACGTTCTGTTTTGGGCTGGCCGGGGGCGGTCGTCTCGTCTTTTCCAGAGGGCGGCGGTGGCGGCCAGGGCGATGACGCCGGCGGCCGTCTGGACGGGCCAGCGCCGCGGGCGGTTCCAGGACTTCTGCGCCGCCGCGCGGGCCGCGCTGTCCACCCGGCGGTATTTCATGAAGGTCTTGCCCATCTGGTGCGGCTTGTAGTTTTTCAGCCAGTCGTGGGTGAGGGTGAAGTCGGTCGGATGAAATCCCCAGGTGCAGGGGGCGTGTTGTTGGAGGATGCGGTTGGCCTGGCGGATCAGTTCCAGGCGGCGGTCGCCATTGGCCATGGTTTCCAGCTCTTTGAAGACGCGGTCGAAGTCCGGCGAGGCGTAGTTGACGTAGTTGGCGCCGCGGCCCTGGGTGTTGGCGGTGGCATTGGGGCCGTGGAACAGGAACAGGAAGTTTTCGGGATCGGGGTAGTCCGCCAGCCAGCCTTTGTTGAAGATGATCTGCCAGTTGCCGGTGTTGAGTTTGTTGCGCCAGCGGTTGAGGTCGGAAGGCCGTTCCTGGATGTCGACGCCTAGGCGCTGGAAGCAGTTTTTCAACCATTGGAACTGGGCTTTGAAGGACGAGTCGCCGGCCTTGGCGTGGTCGAGATAGAGGCGGATCGGGGCGCCGTCGGGGCCGATGCCATTCGGGTAGCCGGCCTCGGCCAGCAGGCGGCGGGCGTCTTCCAGGGGCCGCCGGGCCGGCCGCTGGCGGGCTTTGTCCCAGCGGTCGGTGAAGGGGTTGACGCCGTCCGGGCCGGCTTCCGCGCCGTAAATGCCGGGCGGGATGATGCCCTGGGCGGGGATGCCCCGGCCATTGCGGAAAATATCGATGAACTCCTGGTAGTCGAGGGCGATGGAGATCGCCTGGCGCAGTTTCTGGCGTTCCGGGGCCAGACCGCCGACGACCGGATCGAGCATGTTGAAGCCGAAGAAGAAAATGGTCGGCGCCACGGCGGCGGTCAGGTGGATGCCCCGGGCCCGCATGTCGTCCGACAAGCCGAGGTCGCCATTCGGGTTCATCGCCACGGCGGCGTCGAACATGTCATTGGGGATGCCGCTGTCGTCGTAGTAGCCCTGCAGGAATTTGATCCAGTTGGGGATGGACTCGCGTTCAAACTGGAAATACAGCCGGTCGATGAAGGGCGCCGGCCGGCCGGCGTCGGCGAGCAGTCCGGCGGCCGTGTCCTCCGGGCTGCCCTGGGTGGGATAGGGGTCGAAGCGGAAGTCGCGGTTGCGTTCGAGGATGATGCGGTCTTCCGGACGGCAGGTGGCCATCCGGTAGGCGCCGGTGCCGACCGGCCAGTTTTGGAAGGGCAGCCGGGCGTCAATGACGGCCGCCTCCTGGTGGAAGGCGAGCGCTTCCCAGGGAATCGGGGCGAAGAAATGCATGGCCAGCCAGTAGGTCAGCGGCGGATATTTGCGGGAGAGGATGATCTTGAAGGTCCGGTCGTCGAGGACTTCGACGCCGGCCAGGGGCAGGGCGCGGTAGTCCGGGAGGACGGGATGGCTGTCGACGTCGCGGCCGGCGCGGCGGGCGTCTTCCTCCAGGCGTCGGATGTCTTCCCGGAGCAGCTGCGAGCATTCCGCCATGCCGCTGATGAACGACGCGAGTGTGGAGTAGACGGGCGAGGCGAGGCGCGGGTCGCAGAGCCTGGTCAGGGCGACTTTGAAGTCTTCGGCCCGGAGCGCGCGGGTGGCCGTCTCCGGCAGCTGGTATGGGGAGGTGATGCCGCGCAGTTCGGCGGGGGACACCAGGCGGTAGCGGGGCGAGCCGTCGGGGCGCACGGCGAAGCAGGGATGGGACTGGTAGCGGATGTCCGGCTTGAGCGTGATGACGTACTCGGCCTTGCCGACCTGCTCCGCCGGCGGGTCGCCGGGCAGCGGCAAGCCCTGGCGGTCAAAGTAGGTCGGGGCGGGGACGGCGTCGGCGAGCATGGGAACCAGCCGGTAGGGCCGGGCGAGATAATCATAGGCCAGCGGCATTTCCACGATGCAGTCGAGGATTTGGCCTTCGTGGACGTAGTAGGAAACGGCCGGGTCCAGGCTTTTGATGCTGCTCGCGTAGCTGGTGAAGAAGGTGTTCGACTCCGCCAGGCCGGCGGGCCAGGGGTCGTTGGTGAAAAGCGTGAGGCCATGGCACAGGAGAAGAGCCAGCGGGATGGGAAGCAGAGCCGGCCAGCGGTCACGCAGAATGGTGGGAAGGAATGCCATCATAGGGGGAGGGGAGAGGAGGTTGCAAAGCGCAGCAAGGAGACGGACCCGGACGGTCTGGGCAGAGCCGCGCCGGCTGTCGACGGGCCGCTGTCGTAGCCTAATATATATGCTGGACCGGCGGCGGAACCGGAAACTTCGGAAAAAAGCCGCGACCAGTTGTTTTCATTCTTCATTTTGGTGTTACAGTACAAACAACCGTTGCAAGCAAGCGACGACATTCCTTGTGCAAACCGACCCGGAGAAAAAGGACAGGCGATGAAAATCCAGATCATGACGGACCTCGAGGGGCCCAGCGGGACAAATGGGCGCAGCGACGGCATCGGCAACAAGACCGTCAATCTCCCGATTGCCTGCCAGGTCCTGACGGAGGAAGTCAATGCCTGCGTCGAGGGGCTGATTGCCGGCGGCGCCACTCAGATCGTGGTCTGGGACGGCCACGGCGGCAGCAATTCCATTGACATCACGAAGCTCCATCCGGCGGCCGAGCTCGGGACGATCGGCGGCGATTTGTATCCGGTCATGTTTATCGACGCCAGCTACGACGCGGCCATCCAGCTCGGCGCCCACGCCCTGCAAGGCGTTCCGGATGGCTACATGAACCATACGTTTAACAGCCACGGCGTAGCCAACATGTGGCTGAATGGCGAACGCATCGGCGAAATCGGCATCGGCATCTGGTTGGCCGCCTACTTCCGGGTGCCGACCATGTTGGTGTCGGGCGACGACGCGGCCTGCCGCGAAGCCCATGCCTGCCTCCCGGCTGGCGTGGCCACGGTTTCCACCAAGCATGGCCTCTCGCGTTATACCGTCATCAACCGCAATCCCGTCGCCGTGCGCGCCGATCTGCGCGCCACCGCCGAACAGGCCCTGCGCAACCTGGCGGCCAGCAAGCCGAAGCCCCTGCCCGACACGTTTGCGCTGACCGTGCAGCTGATGTGCCCCAATTCGGCCGACATCTGGGAAAGGCGCGGCGCCGAGCGCCTTGACCACATGACTGTCCGCATCTGCGGCGCCGACCTGGTCGATGTCTGGTCGCAATATTCCGGCTGGGCGCCCGGCGTCCATAACCGGAAATTCGGCGTTTCCCCGGACCTCAACCGCCGTTAAGCCATCCATATGGTGCTTTCCATACTCAATTTTACCTTTGTCGGAAGGAGACCGTCGCATGCAATTTTTTGACACAGCCGGCTTGCCGGAACTGAGCGCCGGCGTTGCCCGGACCAAGATCACGCCGTCCGTCGGAGTCGGCCTGGCCGGTTATTTTCACGAGCGCGTGTCCAAGCGCGTCCGCGACGACTTGTTCTGCAACGTCGTTGTCCTGCAAGGCAGCGGCGAGCCGATTGTCATTGCGTCTCTGGACATCATCGGCGTGTATTCACCGATCGCCGACGAGGCCAAGCGTCTGATCATCGCCGCCACCGGCATTCCCGCCGCCAACGTGCTTCTGCACGCCACCCACACGCACACCGGCCCGATACCGACCCGCGACCACATCTTGCCGCATTGCGCGGAATGGCTCGAGGCTCTGCCGGGACACATCCTGGCGACCGTCCAGGCCGCTCTTGCCGACCTCAAGCCGGCCATCATCATTCCGGGCCGGGAAAATGTCCGCGACGCCGGGTCGGTGCGGGTTTGCCGGCAGAAGAATGGCCATGAGCTGTTTGGCCGGGCCGACAGCATCGGCCCGGCCGGCCCCTGCGACCGCGAGCTGCTGGCTTTGCGCATCTGCGACCTCCAGGGCGAGACCCGCGCCTTTGTCATCAACCATGCCATGCATCCCGATACCATTGGCGGCAGCAAGGCCGACTTCATTTCGGCGGACTGGCCCGGGGAAATCGGCAAGGCCATCGGCCAGGTCTATGGTCGCGACGTCGTGACGGTCTTTTTGAATGGCTGCTGCGGTGACATCAACCACGGCATCGACCATCCCACCCGGCGGATCCGCAGCGGCGAGGCCCGCGCCGTCTCCATGGGCCGCACTCTCGCCGCCGCCGCGATTTTGGCCACCGAGCAGGACGAGCCGATGGCCGCCAACAAGATTGGCGCCCGCCTCGAAGTGCTGTCCATACCCTATTATACCCGCACCCCCGAATTTCTGGCCGAAGTCGAAGCCGCGCGGAAGACGGCGGAGGGCTGGAATTCCGCCCTCGTCATCATGAACGACCATTGGACTCACGATGGCGAGGTGGCGCCGGTGCCGGTCCAGGTCTTGCGTTGCGGCGACGTCATGGTGGTCGGCCTGCCAGGGGAGGTGTTTTCGCGCTGGGCGCTGGAGCTGAAGCACTGGTCGCCGGCCCCGTTCACCTTTGTCGTCGAACTGGCCAACGGCTGTTTCCATTATATTCCGACGACCGACCAGGCCAACCGCGGCGCCTATGGCGGCAAGCCCATCTTGTCGCGTTTTCTGGAAGCCGATGCCGGCCGCAAGCTGGCGGACCAGGCCCAGGTGCTGCTGTGGGAACTCTGGGAATGAGCCGGCCCAGCCGGCCACCCCCGCCCCGTCCCGGAGGCGGTCCGGGCGCCGGTCAACCTCGGCCGGCCCGCCGCGGCGGCCGGCTTTCACTTTTCACCGCATTCACCCGTTCAGGAATGCTACGCCATGACGAAAATTGCTTTTATCAGTGACATCCACGGCAATTTCGACGCTCTTCAGGCCGTGATGACGGCCCTCAAGGCGGAAGCCTGCGACCTTACCCTCTGCCTCGGCGACATCGTCGGCTACGGGCCCTGTCCATGCGAATGCGTGGATTTCATCCGCCAGAACAACATCCAGGCCGTGCTTGGCAACCATGACGAATATGTCACGCTGCTCATGGATCCGCGTTTGGAGCGTCTGCGCGAAGACATCCGCATCGCCGTGGAATGGACCCAGTCGCAGCTGCCCATGGATGCTTTGAAATGGCTGTCCCGGCTGCCGTTTGAAATGGCCGCCGAGGATGTCTTCACGTTCATCCACGGGTCGTTCGCCCCGGGCAAGTGGGGCTATTGCCTGGACGAGGGGACGTTCGCCGCCAATTTCAGGAACCAGGAAGCCCAGCTGGCTTTCTGCGGCCACAGCCATTCCCCGCTCATCGGCATTGACCGCCCCGGTGGCACTCCCGTGGTCGATTACATCCGTCACGGCAAGCTGCCGGAAAACGAAAAAATCATGATCAACGTCGGTTCGGTCGGCCAGCCGCGCGACCGCGACCCGCGCGCTTGCGCCGTCACGTATGTGGTGGAAACCAGGGAGCTGAAACTCCACCGCGTGGAATACGACATCGCCGTGGTCCAGGAAAAAATCAAGGCCGCCGGACTGCCGGAGAAATTCGCCCAGCGCCTGGAAGTCGGGCGCTGACGATCCGGGACGCGGGCGGTGCGTATCGAGATCTTGTCCAGGAGAAGTCATCATGCGGAAGACATCAGGTCTTACGGCGTTTCTGGTTGTGGTCTTGCTGGGCGCTCTGGCTGCCTGGTATTTTTGGCGCCAGCGCCAGGAGCGCGAAGCGCCGGCGGCCCCTGACACCACGATCGCCGCGCCGCCCGCCGCGCCGGCAATAGTCGTTGCGCCGCCGGCAACCGTCCGCGAGCCTGAGGAAGCGCCGTCGGCCGGATTCCTCGCCTGTGAAAAAGAAATCGCCGCCCTGGTGGACAAAATCAAGGCCGCGGACGCCGACCACCGCCGGCTGGTGCAAGAAGAGAAAAAAACTTTGCCTCTGTTTGACCAGGAGATAAATCTCAGTCCAAGCGAAATCACGGCGTTGCGTCGAAAGCATGCCCAGGAACAGCTTGCCCGCAAGAAGGCCATTGCCGCCGCCAGCTCCAATTTGCGCCAGCTCAACCTCGAATTGAAAAGCAAGCGCCGCGAACTGCGCCGCCTGTAATGGGATGCACCTGGTTGGAACCACCGATGCACACCGATGCACTTCGATGTTGTTTATAAAGCCAATCGTTCCCAGGCAAGTCGCGCGCATTTGAAATTCAGGATGAGCCCTACCCGAAGACCCGTGATTCTCAGGTAG
>JAKLHU010000011.1 GCA_022709995.1 Verrucomicrobiota bacterium
GTCCAGGCAGAACTGGAGGCGCTGGCGGTCCGCCTGGACCTGCTGACCGACGTCGTCAACAACCTGCAGATGGACGACCCGGTGCGCTCCGCCGCCATTGTCAACAACATCACCGACGTCTATGCCGGCGTCAACCGCCTGCGCGCGGCCCAACAGAGTCGCCTCCGCGAACTCGGCCAGGAAGAAGCCAGGGTCGAATTCGCGGCGCAGTTCAAGCTCCTGTCCCAGAGCGTCGCCAATTTCATCGGCATGTCCGACACCGCGGCCAAATGCGATGAATTCCTGACCAGGATCATGATCACCCTGGAGGAGCTGGAAGGCCGTTTTTCCGAGTATGACGAATTTCTGACTCGTTTGACGGACAAGCGCGAGGAAGTCGTCGCGGCCTTCAATGCCCGCAAGCAGCAGCTCGACGACGAACGCCAGGCCCGCGCCCAGCATCTCCAGGCGACGGCCCTCCGCATCCTCAAGGGGATTCGGGCCCGGGCCGAGTCGCTGACCGAGCCGGCGGCCATCTCGGCCTGTTTTCTGACCGACGTCATGGCGGTGAAATTCGTCGATTGCGTGACCCGGCTGCGCCAGTTGGAGGAATCGGTCAAAGCCGATGACCTCGACGGGCAGTTCAAGGCCGCCCGGGAAACCCTGCTGCGGCAGCAACGCGACCGGCAGGACATCTTCACGCCCGACGGCTCGGCCGTGACTTTGGGCGAACACCAGTTCCATGTCAACAAGCAGCCCCTGGAATTGACGACCATCGTGCGGGAAGGAGAGCTTTGCCTGCATTTGACGGGCACGGACTTCAGCGAACCGGTGACCGATCCGGGCCTGGCCGCCTGCCGAGACCTGTGGACTAGGACAATTCCCAGCGAAGCCCCCGACGTCTACCGCGCCGAATACCTCGCCTATGATATCTTCCGCCGCGCTCAGCACGGCGAACGCGGCTTGACCCTGGACGGCTTGCGGCGGCTGGCGCTCCCAAGCCAGCGCCGGGCGGACGCCGGCGCGCCGGGGGAGTTGGTCGAATTGGCACGCGCCGAGGCGGCGCAGCGCTACGACGAGGGCTACGAACGCGGCGTCCATGACCATGACGCCGCGTTGATCCTGCGCGAGCTGATCATCCTGTATGACCGCTGCGGGCTGCTGCGCTATGCCAGCGCCGGCCGGTCCTGGGCCGTGCTGTGCTGGTGCTTCCATCCCGACGCCGACCGGAAAAGCGCCTGGCGGGAACGCCTGCGCAGCTTCGGCGAGCGGGCAGCCATGTTCCAGCAGCAGGAAATCCATCCGGTCTATGTCGCGGACCTGAAAAAACTGCTGGCCGAATTTTCGGAGCTGGCCGGGCTGCCGTTTCCGGCGGCGGCCCTTGACCAGGCGGCCGAATACCTATATTATGAGCTCCAGGACCAGGAGGAGCTGCGTTTCACCATGACGGCGGAAGCCGTCGCCCTGGTCGAAGATTTCCGCCGCGCCCTGCGGGAGCGCCAGGCGGACAAGCGCTTCGAGCAGACGCTGGCGGCGCTGTCGTCGCCCGGCGCCCGCATTGCCTTGGCCTATGACTGGGTGACGGCGTTTCTGGAACATCGTGGCAAAGCCGCCGACCGTCATTTTGCCTGGGAGATGACGACTTTGGTCAGCGCCGGCCCGAAGATGCTGTCGGCCGACGGCATGTCGGCCGCGGTCAGTTCCACCGTCAGCGGCCTGCGCGGGATGCACCCGCTGGCGCAGGACGGGAAACTGCCGTTGCAGCTCGATACCTTCCTGCTGCGCCTGGAAGACTTCCGCTCCCGGCAGGCGCCGCGTTTCCGCGACTACCAGCGCCTGCGCGGCGAACTGCTGGAAGACCGCCGCCAGCGCCTGCGCTTGTCGGAGTTCAAGGCGAGGACCATGGGCGGCTTTGTCCGCAATCGCTTGATCAGCGAGGTCTATCTGCGTTTTGTCGGCGCCAATTTCGCCAAGCAGATGGGCGCGGCCGGGCCGCGCCGACGCAGCGACCAGATGGGGCTCCTGCTGCTCATTTCGCCGCCTGGCTATGGCAAGACCACCCTGATGGAATATGTCGCCGAGCGCCTGGGC
Organism: Verrucomicrobiota bacterium; assembly: GCA_022709995.1. Classification (GTDB taxonomy): domain Bacteria; phylum Verrucomicrobiota; class Lentisphaeria; order Oligosphaerales; family Oligosphaeraceae; genus JAAZKI01. The sequence continues at coordinate 2,071 of JAKLHU010000011.1, forward strand.
CTGGCCTTCATGAAAGTCAACGGCCCCGCCATCGGCCACCGCGTCCTCTCCCTGGACCCGGCCGAAGCCCCGAATGCGACCGCCCGCGCCGAACTGCATAAATTGAATCTCGCCTTCGCCATGGGCAACAATGTGATGATCTATCTTGACGACATCCAGCACCTGCATCCGGAATTCCTGCAGAAGTTCATTTCCCTGTGCGACGCCCAGCGCAAGATCGAGGGCGTGGTGGACGGCCAGGCGAGGACGTACGACTTGCGCGGCAAGAAGGTCGCGGTCGTCATGGCCGGCAATCCCTACACGGAAAGCGGCGGCGTGTTCAAGGTCCCCGATATGTTGGCGAACCGCGCCGACACCTACAATCTCGGGGACATCAGCCGGGCGCAGGCCGATGTCTTTGCGCTCAGTTTTCTGGAAAACGCCCTGACGTCCAATCCGGTTCTGGCAGCTTGGAACAACCAGGGCGGCAATCTGGCCGACGTGGCCAACTTCGCCCTGGCCGCCGAGCGCGGCACCCCCGAGGGCGTTTCCTTCGTGGACTCCTATGCCCCCGGCGAACTCGATGACGTCGTCAAGACGGTCAAACACCTGCTGCGGGTGCGGGACATCGTCCTCAAGGTCAACCAGCACTACATCTATTCGGCGGCGCAGCAGGACGAGTACCGCAGCGAACCGCCGTTTCGACTGCAGGGCTCGTACCGCAACATGAACCGGATGGCGGAAAAGATATTTCCAGTCATGAGCGAACAGGAAGTCGCCCAGGTCATCCTTGACCACTACCGCAACGAAGCGCAGACCCTGACGACCGGCACGGAAAGCAATCTGCTCAAGGCCAAGGAAATCATGCAGTGCCTGGAGCCCGCGGAAAAGCGCCGCTGGGACGACATCAAGGCCGAATTCACCCGGCGGAAGAATCTCTCCGGTCTGGACGACGCCAATGACTTCGGGCGGCTGCTGGCGCAATTGTCGGCGTTCAGCGCCGGTCTGGGCCAGGTCCGCAGTTCGCTTGACAGCGGTTTTGCCCAGGCCGCCGACCGTCTGGGCGAAGCCCTGGCCAAAAGCCAGCCGAAGGCCCGGGACGCGGAAACCATGAACATCGACCTGACGCCCTTGGTGGCGGCCCTGCAGAATCAGCGTTTGGACTTGACCCCGCTGGCCGAGGCCCTGCAGAACCAGCGGATCGACCTGACGCCTTTGGTTGACGCTCTGCAGAATCAGCGTTTGGACTTGACGCCGCTGGCCGAGGCCCTGCAAAACCAGCGCGTGGACCTGACGCCGCTGGTGGCGGCGTTGCAGAATTTACGCGACCAGGCGGAAACGGCGAAGCCCGCCGAACTCAAGACGGTCATGCCGCCGGAATACGCCAAAGCCTGGGAACGCCAGATCCTGATCCTCGAGGCCCTCATTCCCCTGCTGGACGCCGTCCGCGAACAAGGCGAATCATTCGCGAGACTGCAGGAATTCCTGGAAAAACGCGGTTGAAGCGCCATGACACTGGCCGTCGTCTTCCGCCACCCCCATCGATCCCGCGCGTCCTCTGCTCTGCTCCCATGCGGAATTCCGGCTGGAAAACAGGGGGCCCGAAGACGATGGCAGGGGACGGATGGGAATGGAACGTATAGGAGCAATACTCCTTGGTTTAGGGATGTGGTTTGGCTTTGGGCGACGGCAATAATACCAGTGCCTATTCGTCCCATTGTCCTATGTGCCTTCCCATAAGTCTCATACGTCCTATACGTCCTATACGTCCTATTTCGCCGTCCTATAAGTCCCATGATTCCAGCCCGTACTACGCATAAGTGAAGAGCATTGGTCCTATATGTCCCATGTGTCCTGTTTGCCGAAGAAAATGGTCCACTGTCCACTCTCATGCATCTGGCGCAAAAGCCGTGACTTTATATGCAATATGATGATAGTGAGGGTGTTGCATAAAAAACTTCTGGGCATCCTGTCGGTTTGTGCTATATTTTATTCGAAGATCATCCGGAGTTGTGGGATTGATGTCGAATGGATGGGCGGCACGGCAGGCGGCATATGGAAGCGGGCACCAGAGCAGAGCAGGAATGCAGTTATTATATGCTGCGGAGCGCGGCGTTGGCGACGGTCATTCATTTGGGCACGTTGTCGTTCTGCCAGCGTTTTACGGCGCCGCCGGAAGCTGTTCGGTCGCGGCCTTTGACGGCGTTGGCCCGGCAGGCCTGGCAATCCGTCCTGGAGGTCATTCAGCAGGAGCTGTCGGATGCCGACGCCGAGGTCATGTGCCTCGCCGCCGGTTATCGCCAGATGACTTTGCTGCTCGGCGAATGGGAGACGTTTCTGGTTGACAGCGGCGCGTTGCCGTGGAGCTGCCAGTCGGCTGGCTACATGCGGCTGGCGTCATCGACGTATGCGCCCGTCTGCGCCCGCGACAACGGCGAATCGCCGGCGCAAGTCTGTTGGCGCTACGTGCAGGCCTTGCGCGGACGCCTGGCTTTCTGGCTGGATAACACGGATCGCCTGGAAGTCGCCAACGCCCTGCTGGTGCTGACGCGGCAGGGGCTGGCGGCGCTGGCGACGGAATTGGCCGGCTACCGCCAGCGCCGCGTCGGCGCCGCCTTGACGGTTGTGGAGGACTGGCTGGCGACGAGCCGGGGCGAATGGCTGCGGGTCGCCTGCGTCGTCCCGCGCTGCCCGCATTGCGGCAAGCCGATGCGGCGCTACTGGGAGCAATGGCAGTGTCAGGACTTCCCCGATTGCCGCGGCATTACCGGTGGCTGAGGCCGTCGACAAGGAGAGCCAGGAAGCGGCCGGGAAGGTCAGTCAGCGAGAACATCAGCACGGCCAGGCAGGCAAACAAGATCGCCATGGCGATCTTGGTGGCAAAGACGTGTTTGCGCGCCCAGGCCGCGACCGGCTGGGCGCCGACGCCCATGACGGTCATGGTGGTGATGACGGCCAGCGGCAGGATGAAAAAGACATTGTAGAGCAGCAGCAACAGCACGGCGCGGAGGTCGATGCCGTCGGCATTGATGGCGGCGAGTGTCGGCAGATAGATTTGGCCGGTGCAGGCCAGCTCCATGGCGGAGACGATGGCGCCGAGCAGCAGGGCGGCCGGCATCATCAGCCAGGACTTCTGGTCGGTCAGGCGCTTGATCCAAGTGTGGATGCGCACGTGGGTCTTCTTGTCCAGCCCCAAAGCCATGTCCCCCGCTTTGCCGCTGCGCCGGTAGCGCAGGGCGTCGCGCAGGTGGCCGATGGCGAGGAGAATGCCAAGTATGCCCAGGCCGCCGTAGGTGATGGTTTTCACCCAGGTGGCCCGGTTGAGGAAATCAATGAGGAAGGACAGTCCGATGCCGAACAGGACATAGGTCAGGAAGACGCCCAGGCAGAAGGACGCCCCGACCAGGGCGATGTCGCGGGGACGGCGCTTGAGGTACAGGAGGTAGCCGAGCAGGAAGATCGAGGTGGCGAAGGCGCAAGGGTTGAAGCCGTCGATGAGGCCGGCACCGATGATGACGCCGACCGCGCCCCAGCCCAGACGCCGTTGCTGGCGGGCCTTTTCCGCTTGCCGTTCCATGTCGGTGACGGGCTGCTGCCAGAAGGGCTGGTAGGGCTCCGCGTATTGGCTCAGGGCCTGTTTGAGTTCGGTCGCGGCGGCCAGACGCCCGGTGATGAAGCCGTCCTGCCAGCAGAGCATCGGCGCCAGGTTGCGGGTGCTGTCGGCGGGAAGCCGGAAACGCGTCATGGCCCGGCGCAGAATGGCCAGGCCGTCGAGGGTCGCAACGTCGAAACGGGCAATCGTCAATTCCGGCAAATCGGCCAGGAGCAGCTCCAGTTCCTTTTCCTGGCGCGAGCATTTCTGGCAGTTTTTCTGGAAGAAGTAGAGCAGCTGCGGGGTGGCGATGGCGGTTGTCGCCGTTGTCGCCGCCGCCATCGTCAGGGAAGCGCCGTCGGCGGGCGAATCCTCCGGGCAGAGCAGGTCGACGACCGGGGTGGTGGCGCCGGCGGCGGCCGCCGCCAGTGGCGCCGTGACCGCCAGGGCGGGAGGGGCCGCCGCCAGTTCGAAAAGCTCGTCCTCCAGCTCATAGAAGGCGTCGATGCTGGCAATCAGCCGGTTGCCGACCAGGAAGATGGGAAACGACGAGCCTTTGGCCGGAATTTTCAGGGCGGTTTCGATTCGTTCCAGCAGGCGGTAGTTGGGCGCGTGGGCGATGTCCAGAAAAATGAGGGCTGGGTCTTCGGGGGCCGTGAGTTCCTCGCGCCATTGGCGTTTGACGGCCGCGCAGTCTTCGCAGTCGGCTGTGCCGAAAACCGCTATCCAGCCGCGGTCGGCCGCCAGGCTCGAAAAGCCGGAGAGGTAAAAAATGGCCAGGCCGAGGCAGACGAGGATTTTTGGCAGTGAACGCGACATGGGTGAGGTCATGGCGGAAGGAGAGGCATGAAAGAACCACGGAGGGACACAAAAGAACCACGGATGGGCACAAAAGAACCACAGATGGACACAGGTGGACACAGATGATATATAGAAAGAAAACATCAAGCCGCGAAAAGGTCAAATTCGGCGCAGCCAGAGCCTGATGGGACTTGACGGAAATAATGCGGGGAACAGGAAAAAACCAGTTCTACGGCGCTTGAGCCTGATGGGACTTGACGGAAATAATGCGGGGAACAGGGAAAAACAGGCTCTACTGCCGGGAACGGGGCATCCGTGCGGATGACCGCCGCGATGCGAGGGGGGAGGCGCCAGGTCTCGGGCGGGCAGCTGCGGTTCGCCCTGGCGTCACTTGCCGACGATGGTCAGCCGGCCGATGACTTTTTTGCCGTACAGGATGGTGGCCGAATGCCGCGGCCGCTGGGCAAAGAACTGCTCCGGGAAGGTCAGGCGCAGCTTGATGCCGGTGTCTTCGGGAACGATTTCCGCCGTGCAACCCGCCGGCAATTCCGCTTTGATCGCCTTGGCGATTTCCTGCCAGGTGGCTTTGCTTTTCAGTTCTCCGGCTGCCTGTTCTTCGTTTTCGACGTGTTTTCCCGCCACCCGGTCGTCGTTTTTGGCATGGCTGTGGCCGCCAAAACGGCGGCCTTGGTTGCGGCCCAGCGGCGCTTCGCTGCGGGGAATGATGGTCACTTCGGCGGCGAGGGCGTTGCCCGGTTCGATTTTTGCCGTGTCCACGGTGACGGTGCGTTCCGCGACGGTCACGTCCCAGCCGGTGACGGCGCCGCGGAAGGCGATCTGGACCGGGCCATAGCCCTCGACGCCGCGGGTCGGCAAGGTGATGACTTCATTCAGCTTCCCGGTCGGCAGCGGCAGTTTGGGGGTGGCTGCGACCGTGAAGGTGTTGGGCGCCGGCGACGACAGAGCCAAGGCGAAAAGCTTGCTTTCCGCCGGCTGTTCCAGCACAATCTGCTTGCCCTCCGGAAAGTCGAACTTCAAGGTCACCGTGCGGGTCCAGGACGTCGTCTGGCCGACGAACGAGCCCAGGTCAATCACGGGCGCGGGGTCGAAGCTGACATTTTTGATGATCTCGCCGACGACTTTGGCAAAATAGGGATCGTAGCCCGTGACGTTGACCATGATCAGGCGACCGAATGGCGCCGGCGACAGGACGTTAGCCTTGAGAAGGGCGTCTATCGTCAACTCTGCCCCGGGGGCCAGGGAGAATGGCTGGGGGGCGTTGACGATTTCGAGGCAGGGGCAGGTGCTGCGAATCTGCTCGATGGCGAGGGGCTTGTCGCCGGCATGGCGCAGTTTCACCGTGAATTGCCGCCGCTCACGGTCCATCAACTTGCCCAGGTTGACTTCCGCGGCACTATCCGGCAGCTGCAGGGGCGGGACTTTTGTGGACGCCGGCTTTTCCGTCGGCGATTGGGCCGCCTGCTCCTGTTGCTCGGCAAGGTCCTGAACGGCAACGGCGGCCGGCGCCGGCGCCGGTTCGCCTTGGGCCAGAACGGCGGCAACCAGGAGATTCAGGGATAGGAGTATTGTCAGCAGGCGCGAAAAGGTTGGGTGCATCGTGGTTATTCCTTGGTATGGTGTACGGTTTGGTCGGAGACGCGGGGGAAGCGACGACCGGGCTGCGCCCGGCTCGTCACGCCTACTCCAGCCACCCCGCCGGTTTTTTGGCTTGAGTAGATTGTCCTTCGGCTCCACTAAAGGTAGCGATGACGCCAAAGCGGCCGGGGAGAGGTGACACGGGCTTCCAGCCCGTGCTCGCCAACCATCGACGCAACGCCCTTTATGGCAAAACATGGAGTCAGCGTCATGGCGCCTTGAAGTACCACACGCCGTGCCAGGCCGCGCCAGCAGCTGGTTCGGTGGTGGTGAACTGCCCGTCAACCCAGAACCAGCGCTCGCCCTGGCCTTGCCCGGGGGCGGCGACGAAGTGCCAGCCGGTGGTGAACATCGGGGGAATCGGCTCTGGAAGCGCTGGGGAAAGCCCCGGAATGTTGAGCGGCGCGTCGTTGTCGTCGACGAAAATCCACATAGCGTCGCCGGCGGACAGACGCGTCGCCGGAACAAATGTTTTTTGGGCGGCAGCGTAGGTCATGCAACCGGCCTCTGGCACGTAGTCGGCCGCCGGGCGGACATTCCAGGGGATGCCAAGCAGGTTCCAGCCGGGCTGGACGGCGATGGCGCCGGCCGGGACATTGCCGTCCGCATCCGGCACGGCAAAGGTGGCGAGCGTGTCCGCCGGCTGCAGGGGGATGGCCAGGAGGGAGCTTTCGGCCTTGCCGTCTTCCAGACCGGTGAATTCCTGCCGACGGGTAGCGAGAGTGAACGCCTTGGTCGTCTCTTCTTCCCCGCTCCAGTCGTGCAGGAACAGGGTGGTGGTTTCGTCAAGGCCGGTTTCCCGGCGGAGGACTTTCCGGGTCGGGGCGTTTATCGTCAGGCCGACGGCGCCTTTCTGGAACACGCCATTGAAGTCCGGGCCGGTCTGGCCTTCCAGGTCGACGAGCGTCGGCGCGTCGGCCGCTTGGACGGCCGGCGCGCTCAGGGTGATGACGTGGGTGCTGCCGTCGTGACGGAAGTAGCCATATCCAACCGCCAGGTTGGTGGTTTCGCGGCAGCAGTCCGAAGTGATTGGCGTCAGCACGCCGCGAATGACGCATTCGGTCCGCTCAAGCTCGCCTTCGAGACTTCCGGCGGCTGTCTTCAGCACGTTGATGGTTCCGGTGAAAGTCCCGGTGTTTTTGGCATACGTCAGGGCGCTCAGCTCCGCCGCCAGAATGCCTTCCGCGGCAACGGCCATGGCCGGGATCGTGGCGTCTTCCTCCAATAGAATGTGGTTGGGAATGACCATTCCCGCCGGCGCCGGCGGGAGCGTCGGGAGAACGTTGAAGTAGAAGTACGGCGACGGTGAGCCCAGATTAACCTGCGCCGCCACCGAACGCGACGAGTCGAACACCGTCCCGCAGGGGTCAAGATAGATAAAGTCCGGTGCCGATTTTTCCCAGACCGGGTTGTCGACTTCGTCGCCATAGCAGGCGGAAATCCAGGCGTCGTTGACGCCTTCGCCTTCGCGGTCCGCGATCGGGATGATCGCCAGGCGGCCGGTCAGGCGGCCGCCAAACTTGCCCAGTTCTTCGGACCAGTACAGGGGCTGGAAGAAGATGAGCTCGCCATCGGGCTTTTCGCCGGGTTTGACGTCGAAGCTGAAGTTGGGCGTGACATACGTCGTCCGGGGGGCAATCGCGGTTCCGTCAATCAGCTCGCCCTGGTAGGTGACGAGGCCGGTGGCGTCGACATCGACCTGCAGCCAGCCGTGGAAGGTGTAGGTGTCGCCCTCGTTCAGTTCCCGCAAGGCGACCGTGTAGTAGCCGGTGTATTCAGTTGGAATGCTGGAACGGGCCGCGGCGTGGATGGAATACGAAATCGCCAGAGGCGAGGTGAAAAAGCCGCCGACGGCACCGTCGGGCCCCACGTGCAGAAGCAGGCTGGAGCCATCGCCCTTGACCAAATTAAGCTCGAGATTGCCGGTGGCGGGGGAGTAGCCCGACCACGGCGCCGGTCCAAACAGGATGGGAGCGGCGGTGTCCTGGGTGGTGACGCGCACCGTGAGCATCCCCCCCCTCCCGGCCAGGGCGTTTTCCACGACGATGTCGCCGCGGATGGCGCGGGCGGCGGTGTTGTCGTCGAGATTGCTGGTCAGATAGCCGGCAAAGGCCGTTATGGCGCCGGAGGGCGGCATGGCGCTGACGGTGAAGTGCACATCCAGGGTGTCGACGTTGTCGATATCCGTGAACAGGGACAGCCGAGTCGTTTTGCCGACGGCGTCCAAGGTGGTCGGCGTGCCGACGATTTCGATGCAGGGCTGGTCGGGATCGGCCGTCCGGTCCACCGCCTGTAGGCCGGCCGGCAGGGCGTTGGCTGGCAGGGGCAGGAGGTTGTTGGCTGTGCCGCCGACACAGACCGGGAAGACCAGGCCGTTGACCGGGACATCTTTGATCAGGTTGAAGCTGGTGACGGCGGGGCGGGGCGCGAAGATCGTGGTGGCCAGAACCTTGACGATGGTTCTGGACGCGGTCCCGTCGACTTGACAGTTGCCGCCGGCGACGGCGTCAATCTCGATGACAAAGTCCCGGCTGCCGGTCCAGGGCGAGATATTGGCGGGAATCAGGTAGGCCGCGGTCAGATTTTTTTGTCCGTCCGGTTTGTCGGCGTGAGGCACTGTCACCTCGAGCCAGTCCATTGCCGTGAAGTAGAGTTCATTCAAGGCGTTGTCGGTGGCGGCGACGACCCGGTAGCGGAAGCGGATGTCCTGGGCATTGGCTTTTTGCTCCGTGATGCGGACCGCGACGGTTGCTTCCTGCTGGTGCCGGGAGACGAAGATTTCCGGCGCCGTCATGGCCAGTTTGTAGCTGAGGCTGGCTTCCGCGAAGGTGAGCGCGTAGGCGAAGCTGGCGTTGGCGGCGGTCGCGGCGACCCGCAGCCGGAACGTCCCGCCGGCCGTCAGCGGCGGCGCGAATTGCAGGCGGAGGGCGGTGTTGGCCGGTCCGGTCGTGGTTTTCAGGGCGGTCAGGCCGTCCTCGGCATAGACGGTCAGGGTGATGGTGGCGCCGGCGGGGGGATTGTCACCCAGGGCGGTGAAGGTGGCCGCCATGTCCGGGGAGACCGTGAATTGCCACCAGTCGGCCGCGATCAGGCTACCGCCGATGCGGGAGTTCGCGGGAGAATCTTTTGCGAGCACCTGGGTGCTCAGGCTGGCAAAGGTGTTGTTCTCGACAAAACCGCTCGCGGCGATAGCGGTCAGGTCGTTCAGTTTGGCGACGACCGAGGCGGCCTCGTAGTCGCCGGAAATCCGGCCGATGGTCGCCAGGCCATTGAGCGTCGCACGAGTGGACGTCGCCAGGGGGGCGCAGTAGACCAGCGTCGGATAGCCGATTTTCTTCCAGGTATTGGTCGGTCCCCAGAGCGTTGCCGTGGGCAAGGCGAGGGCATTCTGGACCGCGATGTTGTCCGCCAGCTTGGCGGCGGCGACGGCGTCGCTGATGGCGTTGGTTTTCAGATAGCCGCCGGTCGTGTTGTCGCGGAGCAGGGACGGTCCGGTGCCAAGGCGGTATTGGTTGTCCAGGGCGACCAGGTAGGCGTTGGTGGTTGCCGCCGCGAAGGTCGGCGTTTGCAGGACCTTGTGATCCATGCCGACGCAGTACGGGCACCACAGAAGGCCGCTGAACAAGTAGATGACGGGCTTGCCGTCGACCAGGGATTTGGCCTCGGCGGCGGCGCGGTCCATGGTCCATTGGCCGGGGACGGCGCCGGCCCAGAGCGGGTTGGTGACGGCGCCGGGCGCCGGCGCCCGCTGGGCCTCGTGCACCTTCAAGGCGTAGGTCATGTTCGCCAGCGTGGCGCTGCCGTTGTGGGCGAGCCGCAGGAAGAATACCTTGTCGGTCGTCGTGCCGGCCGGCATGTCGACCTGGATGCCGCGGTCGAGGGCGTCGAAGCCGGCGGTCGTCACCGTTTTCAGAGCCGGAGTGACCGGGACGCGGATATTATTGCTGAGCGTGCTTTCATAGAGGCTGAAGGTGATGTCGACGCCGGGGTTGGCATTGATGATATCCTTGGCGGAAAACACGTAGCGTTTGCCCAGGTCGCCGGTGAAGGTGTACCATATCTCTTTGGCGGTAGCCGTCAGGAGCTGGTTGGCCTTGGTGGTGATCCAGTCGCCTGTGGTCGGCGGGAGATGCTCCAGGCTGGGTATCGTGCCCAGGGGGATGGCATTTTCGTAGCCGGAGAGCGGCGGGGCCGTGGGCGGATTGATCGTCGTCCACTGCTGATTGGGAAAGAAGGTCTCCAGAACAGCGATATAGGTCGACGGCTTCCAGTTCGCCTCGTTCTCAATATAGACGCCGTTGATCGAGGTGACGCCGGCGTAGTTGAACCCGCTGTTGCGGCCGGCGTAGGGGCCGGACGCTACCGTCAGCAGAGTGACTTGCGATGGATCCAGGGAGGTCCACTCGGACTTGGTCAGGTCGGCGCCGGGGTTGACCTTGAAAAGAAAACTGAAAGGGTAGGTCTTGTTCATGCCGCAGGCGTCGCGATAGTTGTTGCCCAGACGGTCGGTGAGCTTCTGCAAATCGCGGCATTCGAAGAGGACGATTTTATTGTCCCGGGCAAAGTTGCGCAGCGTCGTCGTATGCAGGATCTTGGTTTCCAGGCTTTCGCAGTGGGCGCAGTTGGTGACGCCGGCGACGACGAGGAGCGGGCGGTTGCTGGTCAGGGCCATTTGCTTGGCGGCGGCCAGTGAACTGATGCCGCTGTACCAGGTTCCCCACGTGTCCTGGGAAAACAGCGCGGTGGCGCCGGCGAGGCAGAAATACAGGGCGAGAAGGCCCGTGAATGGGCGGCGGGAGCGGGATGGCGTGCGCATGGCGGAAACCTCGAGGGGTTGAGGACGGAAGAGGTGGCGAAAACTGTCCGGGCTTGGCAATTCTGCCGTCGGGGCCGGCGGCACGGCCCCCCGGAGATGAGATGATATGCCCTTCTGCAACGGACGTGACAATCAAGGCGACGGCCTGAAAGCGCCTAAAGTGAAGTTCTCGGCCCGACGTTGGCGGCGACGTGTTTACTGCCGGGTCTTGACG
>JAKLHU010000110.1 GCA_022709995.1 Verrucomicrobiota bacterium
CACGCTGCTCAGGAGGTCACGGAGCACCGTCCGGTTGTCCGCGCGATCGTCCACCACCAGGACCTTCGGGCGCTCCCGGCCCTCCTCGAGCCCAACGACCCGGCCTTCGTCCAGACGGGGGACTGGAAGTCGACGGGCAGGGCGGGCGGGGTGTCGGCTTTGCCGACGGTGACAGCCTTGAGGTCTTCCAGGGCGGCGGCCTGGCGGTTGAAGGTGTCGCGCAGGGCCTGGAGCATTTTGGCGCGGTTGCCGGTCAAGCCCCTGGTGGCGGCGCGGTCGAGGGCCTGGCGGCACTCGTCCAGTCTGCCGGCCTCCTTGACGATGCGCCAGTTGTTGAGGGAGCGGTCGTTCCAGCGGGACGTCCCCGGGCTGCCGAGAAAGCATTTTTCCACGCTGGCGTAGAAGGCGCTGACGTCCTTGGCGGCCGGCCCGTAGACGCGGGAGAAGAATTCCCGGCGCAGTTTTTGGGCGGAATCGCGTTTCGGGTTCCAGTTGCCGTTGGCCATGACCCAGAAGTACGGCGCGTTGATGTTCCAGGATTCGACGCCGTCCATGCGGGGGCCGACGGCGTCGCTGTACATTTCCGAGTAGGTTCGTTTGACGCCGAAGGCGTTGACAAACTTCCAGTCCGGGATGGCGATGACGTCGATGGGCCGCGGGAACGGGGCGCACAGGCCGAAGTACTCCCGCCAAGTCAATTCCGACGTGATGGTCATCCATTCCAGAAAGTTGCGGTAGGTTTTTTCGTTTTCCGGGGCCGTGAGGATGAATTTGGAGTTTTTGCGAATCGGGCAGAAGGAGATGCTGATGATGGGGTTGACGGTGACTTTTGGGGGGATTTCGGTGAAGAAGTAGCCGAAGGTGAGGATGCGTTTGCCGGGATAGCGGGCGGTCATGTGGTCGGCGATTTGGTTGAGCCAGAGGAAGAACTGGGTGGAGCGGAAGGCTGGGTCGTCGAGGGGCACTTCGCTGCCGTCGGCCAGCTTGATGGGGGCCACGCATTGGGGGCACTCGCAGCACTGCCAGACGTCTTCGATCATGATGCGGTAGGTCTCGTAGTCGGGGTTTTTCTGCACGCGGTCATCGATTTCCCGAATGAAGGCGGCAGTCATCTCGGCGTTGGTGAAGCACAGCTGGGTGCGCATGTGGATTTCGCGCGGGTCCTGGCGCTTGCCCTTGAAGAAGGGGAAGAATTCCGGGTGGTCCTTGAAATACTTGTCGCCGGTGATGAAGGAGCCGGTCAGATTATGGCCGCCGCCGTATTCGGCGACGCAGCCGTACTTGCGGTTGTCGGGGGAAATCCGCATGTGGCCGGCCGCCCAGTTGCTGCCCTGGCGGAACTGCCAGACGTTGGATTCGTTGCCCGGGCCGATCATCTGCCAGCCGCGCAGAACGTAGACTGGCACGTCCAGCCAGTCGGTTTCCCGCAGGGACAGATTCGCGTCCGGCGTGTAAATCGTCCCGAAGTCGATATTGGGGCGGGCCCAGATCAAATCGGTGTTGCGGGTGAGAAGACGGTAGGCGCCGGTCAGGACGCCTTTGGGAATGGCGCCGACGACGGTGACCGTGTTTCCGGTTCGGCGCACGGCATAGCCGTCCGTCGTGCCGATCGCGGCCAGGTCGGACTCGAAGCCGGCGGGATTGACCGCCAGCACAATCCGCGTCTTGGCGGCGCTCGGCGCATTCACAATCGGCAGTTTCGCCCCGGAAATCATTTCGACATGCGTCTGCAGCTCTTTGGCGGCATAGGCGACGGCGGGGTGCGAATCCTTTGTCAGCACGATCTCGGCCACGGCCTGGCCGTCACGGGCCAGAACCAGCGGCTCCGGACGCCAGAAGCGCCAAAAGCCAAAAGCCGGCAGGTTGAATACACTCAAACCAACAACAAGAACGGCCAAGACAGTCGTTTTTTTCATGATTTTCCTCTTTGCCAAAGTGAACTACAGGCCAAAACATGGCCCCGGCCAGACACTTGAACACTATATGCCAGAAGAAGCCAGATGCAAGATCCGACTCGCCAGTTTGACCGTGAAAGCGTAAGCGGTCACCCATGGAGAATTGAGCGATAGAGGAGTCAACGCTTGAGCGCCTCAGGGCCTGAGGCGCCTACTTGGCGCGCCTGGCCACAAGGACCGCCATTATCAATGGGTGACCGATTACGTCAACGCTCGAATGCCTCAGGGCCTGAGGCACCACCTTGAGAGCGCCGAGCCATTTTTCCGTGGAATCGGCCTCACCCAAGGCTGCGCTCTGATGCCGCACCCGGGCCTTTGCCGCTCCGCGGCTATCGGTGATTGTCCCGCTCCTAAACAAGAGTGAGCGATTACCGTTATAGAAAATGCCTCCTGCTCGCCAACATCACAAGAGTGAGGCGTTGCGCCGCTTCTCTTTTCGCTTTTCGTGGTGGTGACTTGCAAAACCGGCGATTAATTTTATAGTCCAAGGTCGTCATGTAGCGATTTTCTGTTGAGCCGGCGGGCCGAGGCCGCGATTCCAGGGAAAGTGTTGTCCCCATGGTCAAGAGTTGGTTGTCCAGACTGCTGCTGGCGGCAGTCATTCTTTTTTTTGCGGTGTTCTTTTTTCTGCCGGTCGGCCGCATCCTCAAAGGGGGGATCAGCGATGCCGACGGGCGCTACACGCTGTTTTACATCCTGGAGATTTTCCGGAATCCGATTTACCTGGAGGGGTTGTGGAATTCATTCCGGATTGCGCTGTGCACCACGGCCTTGTCGTTGCTGCTGGCGATGCCCTTGGCCTGGCTGAGCGACCGTTATGAGTTTCCCGGCAAGAAGTTGCTGACCAGCGCCTTGCTCCTGCCCTTGATTTTGCCGCCGTTCGTCGGCGCGCTGGGCATGCAGTGCATTTTCGGGCGCTACGGGACCCTGAATACGCTTTTGGAGCGGCTGTCAGTCGTTGGCCTGGGGCAGGGCCCGGACTGGTTCGCGGGCGGTTTCTGGGGCGTGGTTCTGCTGGAAGCTCTGCATCTGTATCCGATTCTTTACCTCAACGTCGTGGCGGCCTTTGCCAATGTCGACCCGCAGTTGGGGGAGGCGGCGGCCGACTATGGCTGCGTCGGTTTCCGGCGTTTTTGGCGGATCACGCTGCCGTTGGTCATGCCCGGGGTGTTTGCGGGCGGTTCGCTCGTTTTCATCTGGTCGTTCACGGAGCTTGGCACGCCCCTCATGTTCAATTACGGCCGCTGCACGGCCGTGCAGATTTTTTCCGGTTTGAACGAGATTGGCAACAACCCCATGCCGTACGCGCTGGTGTCGGTCATGCTGGTGTTGTCGGCCGCCATGTATTTGAGCGCGAAGTTCTGTTTTGGCCGTGGCGGCCATGCGATGTTGAGCAAGGCCGGCCGGGCGGCGACGGCGACCCGTCTGCATGGGCTTTCGGCGTTGGCGACGGCGGCCGCGTTTGCCGCCCCTGGCCTGTTCAGCCTGCTTCCTCATCTTGGCGTCGCCGGTCTGGCCTTGGGGCAGAGCTGGTACCGGACGATCCTGCCGCCGCGGCTGGGGCTTGAGCATATCGAGGCGGCGCTGGGGCACAGTCTGACGGTTCCGAGCATCATCAACAGCTTGCGCTACGCGTCGTTCGCCGTTTTGGTGGCGATGGTCGTCGGGGTGTTTGCGGCGGTGGTCATTGTGCGCGGGCGCGGGCGTTGGCGGTGGGCTTTGGACGGTCTGGTGATGCTGCCCTTGGCCGTTCCGGGGCTGGTTCTCGCCTTCGGCTATTTGGCCATGTCGCAGAAGGGCTACCTGTTCTACTGCGTCAACCCGGTGGAAAATCCGACTATTCTGCTGGTCATTGCGTATGCGGTGCGGCGGCTGCCATACGTTGTGCGGGCGGCGGTGGCCGGATTGCAGCAGACGTCGGTCAGCTATGAGGAGGCGGCCGCGAGCCTGGGGGCGTCGCCGCTGACGTCATTCCGGCGGATCACGGTGCCGTTGATTGCGGCCAACCTCATTGCCGGCGCCATTCTGGCGTTCAGCTTTTCCATGCTGGAGGTCTCCGATTCCCTGATTCTGGCGCAGAAGGCCGCTTATTTTCCAATCACCAAGGCCATTTTCGAGTTGTCGTCGTTCCTGGGCCAGGGCCAGGCCCTGGCGTCGGCGCTGGGATTGTGGACGATGGCATTTCTGGGCGTCTCCATGATGACGGCGTCCATACTTCTGGGTAAAAAGCTGGGGGCGTTGTTTCGTGCTTGAATCAGGTTGGGAATCACGAGTGTATGTCTGACGGTGACACCATATGCGCGTTGGCGACGGCGGTAGGCGGCGCCGTCGCGGTGATCCGTTTGTCGGGTTCGGAAGCCGTCTTGGTGGCGGAGCGGGTCTGGCATGGCGAGCGTCGCCTGGCGGAAGGCCCCGCCCGGCAGTTGTTGTTGGGGAAGCTGCGAGGCTCCGAGGGTGAGGGCATCGACCCGCAGTGTTTGGCTGTGCGGATGCCGGGGCCCAACAGCTACACCGGCGAAGACGTGGTGGAATTGCAATGTCATGGCGGCGCCCTGGTTGCCCGCCTGGCTCTGCAGGCGTTGCTTCGGCAGGGCGCCCGGCATGCCGAGCCTGGCGAGTTCACGCGGCGGGCCTTTCTCAATGGCAAGCTTGATCTGACGCAGGCGGAAGCCGTTGCCGACTTGATCGCCGCCGGCAGCCAGGCCGCGGTCAAGCTCGCGGACCGGCAGCTGCGCGGTTTGCTTGGCCAGCGCATTCGCGCCGTTGACCAGCAGCTCACCGCTATGCTGGCCGAAGTCGAATCGCATCTTGATTTTCCGGAGGATGACCTGGACTGGCAAGATCCGGAGACGATGGCGTCGACTCTGGTCGAGCTTGGCCGCGAGTTAAATCGGCTTCTGGCGACGCGGGCTGATGGCGAGGTTTTGCGCGGCGGCATTTCGCTGGTCATTGCCGGGCCGCCGAATGTCGGCAAGTCGAGTCTGCTCAATGCCATTCTGCATCGCGACCGCGCCATCGTTTCGGAGATTCCGGGCACGACGCGCGACACGATTGAGGAAACGGCGCATATCCGCGGCATTCCCATCCGCTTGATGGACACGGCCGGCATCCGGGAAGGCGGCGATATCATCGAGCGGGCGGGCATCAGCAGGGCTCGCGAACATCTCCTGGCCGCCGACCTGATTCTGTGGGTGATGGACGCCAGCAAGCCCTATTCTGGCCAGGCCTGGCCGGAGTGGCCCGTCCGCGGCAAAGTCATTCCAGTTGGCAACAAGCGGGATAAGATGACGGGCGCGGCCATGGCTGGTTTGCCGGTGGCGGCGGAACCGCCGGTCTACGTGTGCGCGCTGGACGGCGGCGGCCTGGAGGATTTATACGCCGCGGTGGAACAGCGGGTCTGGACCAATCCGCAGGCGGCGGAAAATGACGTCGCCGTGGCGGCCCGGCATGCCGCCAGCCTGGAAATCGCGGCCAGCGACCTGTCGGCGGCGCTGCCGCTGATTGCCTCTGCGGATTGGGAACTGGCTGCCATTCATCTGCGGTCGGCCATCCACGAATGCGGCTTGATTACGGGCCGGACGGCGGCGCCGGACCTGCTGGCCATGATTTTCGCCCGCTTCTGCATCGGCAAATAGTCCACGCCAGAAGCTTGGGACGCATGGCTTGAATGAGGAGCATCGGTCGCATCGGTCCAAGGCACTTCTTTTGAGCTTCACCGGGCCGGCATGGGCCATTGATCAATGGCTCCTGTCCTGGCCGGGGAGCGCGAAGGCGAAGAGGATAGCTTCGCTTGAGGCGCGTTCGCCTGGGCTTTTTCTCGTCGCTCATTTCAGGAACAGCACCGACGAGCGCGTCTCATTGCCGGGGACCGAGTCGGTCACGCCCGGGGTTTCGACGGACGACGTCAGGGTCGAGGTCTTGCCGTCCGCCAGTTGGCGGGCGTCGACGGTCACGGTGGCGGTCACGACGGCGCCGGGGGCGACATCGGCAAACGGATGCGTCGAGGTGCGTCCGTCCAGGGTGAGGGTCAGGATGACCGTCGGCAGTGTTTCCGTGCCCCGGTTCTCGACGGTGACGTCAATGGGGTGGAAGTCGTCAAAGCTTTTTTCTGGATTGAGGAAGTGCGCCGCGACGGCCGCGTCGTAGATGCCGGGAGTGTTGGCATTGCCGACCCTGTCGGCGTTGAGGATGCCGGCGCCGTAGAAGTCGTCCTGGCCGGGGGCGCCGGCCTCGTCGGCGCAAGCCAGGACGATGTTGGCGGCGGTGGCGGCGTCCATCTCCGGATGGGCGGCGAGCATGTTGGCGATGACTCCGGCCACGGTGGGCGCGCTGGCGGAGGTGCCGGTGAATTCCACCCAGTCGCCGTCCGACCAGTCGGCGTAGATGCCGACGCCGGGGGCGGCGATGTCAACCCCGGGGGCGTGGTTGGAGAAGTCGGCCCAGGCCGCATCGGCGCTGACGGCGCTGACGGCGATGACAGTCGTGTAGGCGGCGGGGTAGAGCAGCTGGTCATAGCCGTCGTTGCCGGCGGCGGCGACGATGACGGTTCCGGCGTTATGGGCGTACTCGACGGCGGTGCGCAGCGCGAAGCTGTCGGCATAGGCTCCGAGGCTCATGGAGATCAGTTCGGCGCCGGCGTCGACGGCGGCGATGATGGCCTGGGCGACTTGGAAGGCGCTGCCGCCGCCGTTGCCATCGAGAACAGGAATGGCGAGCAGATTGACGCCGGGTGATACTCCTTGGACCCATTCGGATTGACCGGCCAGCAGCGAGGCCACGGCCTGGCCATGGCCGGCGTAGTCGCCTTCCCGGGCGAGCGCAAAGAGCTCGATGGAGCGCAGCCTGGTGTTGCTCAGGCTGCCGGTTGCGGTGACGGCGGTGTCGAGCAGCGCGACGGTGACGCCGGCGCGCGAGACGGTGGCGGTCTTCGGCGCGCCCTATCTGGAGTCGGGACAGGCGCTGGCCTGCGATCCGGCGCGCACCCCGGACCTGCGCTCGATCGACGACCTCGCCGGGCTCGCCTTGGGGGTGCAGCA
>JAKLHU010000111.1 GCA_022709995.1 Verrucomicrobiota bacterium
GGTGATGGTGACGTCGCCATTGGCTTCGCAAAAACAGCTTCCCGCACCACCGCCGGTTTGGCGTCGGCGATCGGAGCCGCCGAAACAACCGGCGACGGCGACGCATCGACCGGACGGACAGGCCCGCGGACGAATGGCGCTCGATTGTCTTCATGCCGATAACGCTGGCCCTCGCTGCCGCCGCCGCGACGGGACATCGGCCGGCCGCCGCGACTGTCACGGCCGCCCCGCGATTCGCGTGAATCACGCGGACGCGGATCCAGAAGACGGCTCAAGCGCTGACCATCTACACCAATGCGTTCCGGACCCTGGTCCGCACCCCCCGACAACTGATGCTTCAACAACTTCGCCATCAGAATCAAAACATCCTGGTTCTCCGACAACGTCTGAATCTGATTCAGCAGATCAATGTCCAGCTCGTAATCATGCAGAGCTTGGAAAATCCGCTTCAGGCGCTGCGAGGTGACTTCACTGCGGGTCGGGATGAGGCGGTGCTCCATCTGCGCCCCGACCGTCCGCTTAATGGATTCCAGCTGCCGCATTTCCCGCGGCGTCACCAGCGTTATGGCCGTACCGGTTTTCCCGGCCCGGCCGGTCCGCCCGATCCGATGCACGTAACCACGCGAATCAAAGGGCATGTGAAAATTGAAAACGTGGGTGACGTCATCGACGTCCAAGCCACGGGCCGCGACGTCGGTCGCCACCAGAATGTCAATCTCGCCACGCCGGAACGCCGCCATCACCCGGCTCCGCTGGGCCTGCTCCATGTCGCCATGCAGACAATTCACATTGTAGCCCCGGCCGCCCAGAAGAATATTGAGGGAATCCGTCTCCTCGCGCGTCCGGCAAAAAATGATCGCCTTGCCGACATCCTCGGCGTCGATCAGACGAATGACCGCATTCGTCCGCTCGCTGTCCTCAATGACGTAAAACAACTGCTCGATGTCGTTGTTCGTGGACTCGTTGGTTGCCGTCGTGATTTCGACCGGGTTGCGCAGAATCGACTGCGCCAGGGCCACGACGGGACGCGGCATCGTCGCCGAAAACAGCATCGTCTGGTGCGGGCCGGGAAACTCGCTGAAAATCCGCCGGACATCATCCAGAAAACCCATGTCAAGCATTTCATCGGCTTCATCCACGACAATGAAGGACGGATTGACATTCTTGAAGTGGCCCGATTCGATCAGGTCAATGAGACGGCCGGGAGTCGCCACCAGGGCGTTGATGCCTTTCGACAACATCTGCTCCTGGCGCGTATAGGACTGCCCGCCGGTAAACGCGGCCGTGTGCAACCCGGTATAGCGCCCAAGCTTGAAAAGCTCGCCGCTCACCTGCGCCGCCAGCTCTCTGGTCGGAACCAGCACGAGAAGACGCAAGCCGCTGGTGCCGCGAAGCTTCTCCATCGCCGGAAGGCCAAACGCCGCCGTCTTGCCAGTCCCGGTCAGAGCCTGGCCAATCAAATCACGGCCGGCCAGAAGCTCCGGAATCGCCTTCGCCTGAATCGGCGTCGGCGACCGGAAACCGGCCTCCTCGATCCCGCGCATCAGCTCGGCACATAAACCAAACGGCCGAAAACCGGAACCAACCGCCGCTTCCACGTCCGCGTCCGATTCGATCTCCGACAACGCCGGCCCGTCATTCGACGCGGGCAAGGCCGCCACCGGCTGGTCCGCCGACTCTGCCGCCGCCGGCGCTGGCGAGGCAAGGCTGCCTTCCTCCGGAAAAGCCCCCGGAACGGCAATCAGGCCGTCCCCCGCCGACGCCGACGCCGGCACGGCGGCGGGAACGGACGCGCTGGTGTCGTCTTTCGCGGTCTCGTGTTCTTTCGCATTCATCATGATCTTTTTTCCCATTCACAAACCAGGTGGAGCGTTCTCACAATGCCTTGCCCCTGTCCTGTCACCTGGGAACAATCATTATCTCGACGCTGATAAAAAACGCGGCGACGGAACGATGGCCGTCGCCGCTGCTGGCGCCATCCGGGTCTGGGAGCAGTCCGCGGAACCGACTGAATATCTCGCTGAGAACGCTGTCAGATAAGAACAAACGTCCCGGTCAGACACATCCCAGACATGGCGCATGCTGAAAGCCGCGGCGACAAAGGCCGCGGCAACCGGCGGCCGTCAACGCTGTTCCGGAAGCCGCCTCAGTCATAAGAATAATATAGCGCGGCAATCATGCTTCGCCAAACACCCCGGCCGCAATTAATTCCGCGACCGCCGCGCGGTCCCCGCCCAACCGGGTCAACCAGGCGGCAAGGGCCTCTAGGTCGCCGACGCCAGCCGTTTCCAGCGGCGTGTGATTGCCTTCGGTCGCCACCAGCAGCGGCAGGACCGGAGCCAGGCTGCCCTGGGCCGGAAACGCCCGGGCGTCCGTGCCGCTATAGTTGTAGATTTCGGCCTGGAGCGGCAGCCCCCAAGCCAGGGACAGCCGTTCAAGCACGTTCCAGACCCGCCGGCCAACCAGCA
Organism: Verrucomicrobiota bacterium; assembly: GCA_022709995.1. GTDB lineage: Bacteria > Verrucomicrobiota > Lentisphaeria > Oligosphaerales > Oligosphaeraceae > JAAZKI01. The sequence goes on from JAKLHU010000111.1 coordinate 2,469, forward strand.
CCGACGCGTCGCTCAACGTCGCGACCGGACCGCCGCCAAGACGCACCCCCTGGGCCTGGTCGGCATAGGTGGCATCCAGGCAGATGACGAGGTCAGCCTGCACCCGCGCCGCCAGCACCGCGGCCCCGAAACCGCCGAATTCCTCGCTCGCGGTCGCCGCCAGCACGACATCTACGGCCGGGGAACGCAGCACGCCAGCCAGGTGCGCCAGCAGAAAACACCCGAGCCGATTGTCCAAAAAACTCGCCTGCACCCGGCCGCCGCGGACCCGGCCCTGGGGCGGGAAGCATAGGCGGTCGCCGCGAGCGAGGTCGAGGTCGGCGGTCACGTGAACCGCCTGCCGCCCGGTTGCCGACGGGCGCAAGACGCACGGCCCGCAGCCGGACGCCGTTTTCACGATGGCGGCCTGCGTCGCTTGCGTCTCGACGTCCCACGCCGCCCCGCCCAGCGCCACCGCCACCGCCTGGCGGCGATTCCGGCGCACGCTCTGCACCACATATCCCGGCGAATCCATGTGCGCACAGACCAGGATGGTCAACGGCGGCGACAAAGCGCCGGGAATCCGGGCCGTGACCGCATAACGACCATACACCTCCGGAAGCAGACCATGCCGACGCCAGCAGCGCAACAAAAAACCCGCCACCTCGTCCTCGTCGCCGGGCGTGCTGTGCAGCCGGCACAAGTCCAGCAGAAAACTCAAATCCATCTCGTCTTCCCTTCCCTGGACACGTGCCCGCCGCGCCTGTTTGCCGACCTGCCGGAAGGCCTATTCCGGCCGGGCCAGATGTAAAACCTTGTACGTCGGAACAACTTTGGTGTCCAGCATTTCCTGATGCATGGCCGCCAGATTGCGCCGGCAGATGTTGAACACCAGCCCGACGCAGAGCAGAATCGAGATGATGCTGGAACCGCCGTAGCTCAAAAACGGCGCGGTCAGGCCGGTTGTCGGGCACCAGCCGCTGACCACGCTGATGTTGACCAAAGCCTGAAACGCAACCAGGAGCCCCCCCCCCATGCAGATCAGCATATCGACCGGGTCCCGGCACATATACGCCACGCCGACCGTGCAACCGAGAAACAGCATGTACAGCCCCAACACCACCAGGACGCCGAGATAGCCCAGCTCCTCGCCCAGGACGGCCAGGATGAAGTCCGTATGGGCTTCCGGCAGATACACCTGCTTCATGATGCTGCGGGTGAACCCGCGCCCGTGGAGGCCCCCCGAACCCATCGCCAAGTGCGAATGCCACAACTGATAGCCGTTGTCTTGTTTGTACAACTCCGGATGACGGTACGAAACCACCCGCGTGACGCGCTCCGGATTCAACGCGATCGCCGCCGTGCCGGCCACCACCCCCAGCAGAACCGCCAACAGCAGAAAACGCGTCCGCACCCCCGCCAAAAACATCAGCGCCATCACCACGCCGGCCGCAATCACGGTCGTGCTGAGGTCTTTGCCCAGGAAAATAAATCCCAGGACCGCGCCGCTGGCCAACCCGGGAATCAGGACACCGCCTTTCCAAGTCGCGATCGTCTCCCGGCTGCGGGTGCCATAGTACGTCGACAAATACAAAATGAGGCCGAATTTGGCGAATTCCGACGGCTGGATGGAAATCTGGCCCAGCCGCAGCCAGCGGAAACCGCCCTTGATGCCGCCCGGCACCAACGGAAAGAAATTGAGCGCGCCCGTGGAAAAGGCTTTCACGGCCATGTGCGCGAGGAACAGATAAGCCAACGCCGCCACGACCAGGACCAGCAGGACGCGCGACCAGCGCGACAGCCATTCGCGCGGCACGAAAGTGACGACCAACGCCCCCGTGATGCCAATCCCCATCCACTGCGCCTGCCGGTAGAAATATTTCGTCCCGTCCAGGGCGAAGGTGGTGGAATAGACCATCACCAGCCCGATGCTCAAAAGCAAGGCGACGGTCACCAGAAGCACACACGTCAGACTGCGCGAAAGTCCCATCATTTCAAGTGTCCTCCCTGCTCCGCCCGGCCTCATGTTCATACGGTTCGAGATGGGTCAGAGCCCCGACCACCTTCAGGTCCGCCCGCGCCAACGCCTGGCTGACGGCGCCGCAGATCTCGTGCCCGGCCCGGACCGTCAACTCCGGGTCCACCTGCACATGCAGATCGGCATCATAGCCATTCAGGACCCGCCGGGTCCGCACCCGATGCACCTCCCGCACGCCGGGAACCGTCAGCGCCAGGGCGCGAATCCGGTCCCGGATAGTGACGGGCTGCATCGGCTCGAGGTGGCACAACACATCGACGATGCAGGACTCGCCCTTGACAATCGAAGCCTGGATGTCATCGCAAATCAAGTGGCCATCCTCGACGGACAGGCCGGAATCCACCAGCACATGCAAGTCCAGCGCAAACCCCTGGCCAACCCGGCGCGTCCGCAAGTCATGCACTTCGCGCACGCCCGGAACCGCCGTGGCCAGATTGCGCAGCCGCTCCAGATAAGCCGGGTCGGCCCCCTCATCGGCCAGCTCCCGGAGCATCGGCAACGCGATGTCCCACGCCGCCTTCAGCAGCATCAGCGCCACCAGCAGCGCGGCGCAGGCGTCGACATGCGTCATCGCCGGCCAGATGCGGCCGACCACCACCGCCGCCGCCACCGGGATGGAGCTGAAAGCGTCCGACCGATGATGCCAGGCATTGGCCATCATCGCCGGGGAGTGGCAGCGCCGACCCACGGCCACGGTCCAGCGATACAGCCACTCCTTGACGACAATCGACGTCATCGCCACCCCAAAAACCGGCCAACTGGGGCGCTGATGGATGTCGGCGCCGATGCTGACCAGCGCCTTCCAGCCCAGACTGAGCGCCACCAGCCCCAGGACGGCGCCGATAAACAGCGTGACCAGAGATTCGATCCGCTGATGGCCGTGCGGATGGCGGATGTCCGCCGGCTCGGCCCAAAAGCGCAACCCGATCACCACGGCCAGGTCGGTCACCATGTCGGACAGACTGTGCACACCGTCAGCGATGCACGCCTGGCTGTGATACACCACCCCGATCACAAACTTCATACCCGTCAACAGCAGGTTCAGCAACAAACCCCACAACGTCACCCGCCTGATTGTCCGCTGCGCATCCATGATGGTCTCCAGCCCTATCTCTTCGGCATCCGCTCCCCGCCTTCGAAGCAAAAGAAAAATATAAGTACAACGCCACAAAATAACACCCGGCGCCATGCTTTTTTGGTAAAATCAACAGCGGCGGCTCCCCTTCCGGCCCGTCCCCGGACGGCGAGCGCGGCCGGCCCGACCCCGCTGGCAACGGCAGCCATGCGAATTTCGTCTATGGCAAAGACAACATTTTCCATCCGTCGCGGTTTGCACACCGCAATTTCATCTATACGGTAAGGATGTCGGAGCAAATGCCCGTTCCGGGCGTCCATCCATCCACGTTTTTCTTGCCAGGAGACCAAAACCATGATGCTTCAACATGAAATCGCCGACGCTCTCGCCCACCGTCCGACCAAAACCTGGAGCGGCGAACCGCTGCTGGGCAGCAGCTACGGCCAGGAAGAAATCGACGCCGTCGTGCAATGCATGCGCGAGTCCATGGATCCGACCGTCGGGTTCGGCTTTTCCGCCCGCCCCATCCCGGACTTTGAACAGGCCTTCGCCAACTACTGCGGCGCCAAATACGCCACCGCGGTCAACAGCTGCGGCCCGGCCATCGACATCGTCATGCGCTACCTGAAGCTCCAGCCCGGCGACGAGGTCATCGTGCCGTCCTGCAACTACGTCGCCTCCGCCCTCTCCGTGTTCGGAAACGGCGGCCAGGTGATCTGGGGCGATGTCCGGCCCGACACCCTCCAACTCGACCCCGAAGACGTCAAGCGCAAGATTTCGCCCCGGACCAGGGCCATCTTCCCGGTCCACATGAACGGCCTGTCCGCCCCTATCGACGACTACATCGCCATCGCCGCCCAGCACCCCCACCCGGTGCACGGGCCGGCCAAAGTCATCGGCGACGCCGCCCGCGCCTGCGGCGGCGGCTACAAGGGCGGCAAGATCGGCAAGGCCGGCTGGGCCACCGTCTTTTCCTTCCATACCATGAAAAACATGACGACGCTGGGCGAAGGCGGCATGCTCACCACCGACGACGCCGACTTGGACAAGTACGCGCATTCCGTGCGCATGTACGGCGCCGGCGTCGAAGCCTGGGGCACCTCCAACGTGATGACCAAGGTCCAGGCCGCCGTCGGTCTGGTCCAGCTCAGCAAGCTCGACAGCTTCATCGCCGGCCGGCGCCACATCGCCCACGAACGCAACCGCCTGCTGGCAGGTGTCCCCGGGCTGATCTTGCCGGTCGAGCCGGCCGACTGCGTGCACAGCTATTACCTTTATACTTGCCGCGTCAAGGACGAATGGGCCGGCGAAAAACGCAACCAGCTCATCAAGATGATGGACCAGGACTACGGCGTCGGCTGCGTCGTCGCCAACCCGCCATCATACCTGGCGCGGCGCCTC
>JAKLHU010000112.1 GCA_022709995.1 Verrucomicrobiota bacterium
GTCGAGAGCGCCCAGGACGCCGACCGGTCGAACCGCTGGCGCCTGAACCGCCTCCATGTCACGCTGGCCGGCAGCCTGCCGCAAACGGGCGAGACGAGAAGGTTCTGAGCATGATCCGTACCGAAAATCTGACCCGCGATTTCGGCGGCGGCCGGGGTATCATCGGCCTGAACCTGCACGTGCCGAAGGGCACCATCTACGGCTACATCGGCCCCAACGGGGCGGGCAAGACCACCACGATCCGGCTGCTCTGCGGGCTGGTTCGCCCCACCAGCGGGCGTGCCTTCATCAACGGCGTGGAGGTCATTCCCGCCAACACCGCCACCATCAAGCGCATGATCGGCTATCTTCCCGACATCTTCGGCGTCTATGACCAGATGAGTGTCTGGGAGTACCTCGATTTCTTCTCGGCGGCCTATCGCATCCCCCCGCCGGAGCGTGAGACGCGCATCCGCGCCGCGCTCCAGCTCACCGACGCGACCCACATGCTGGACTACCAGGTGATCAGCCTGTCGCGCGGCATGCGGCAACGGGTCGGGCTGGCGAAGACCCTCCTGCACGATCCCGAGGTTCTGATCCTCGACGAGCCCGCCGGCGGCCTTGACCCGCACGCGCGCATCGAGATGCGCCGCACCATCGAGCGGCTGCGCGACGTCGGCAAGACGATCATGCTGTCGTCGCACATCCTGCCGGAACTGGCCGGCATCTGCGACCTCATCGGCATCATCGAAAAAGGCCGCCTGCTGGCCTTCGGCACGGTGGCCGAAGTCACCCGGAAAGTGCAGGAGAATCTCAAGATCACCGTGGTGGTCGATTCGGACCCCAAGCCGGCCCGGGAATGGTGCGAGCAATTCCCCGGGGCGGGCAGCGTCGACGTCAACGCCAATGAAATCCACTTCCTCTACACCGGCCCGCGCGGCGCCCTGCCCGACCTCCTGCTGAAGTTAACCGGGAACGGCGTGCGGGTCATGGAATTCCGCGAGGACCAGGCCAACCTGGAGCAGGTCTTCCTGTCGGTAACGCACCAGAAGGCATAAGCTTCCGCTTCGCCCCCCGGCGACGGGCCGTCACCATCTTCACCAACACCAGGTCACCGTCATGTCCTCCGCCTTTCTTTACCGCCATCTGCACAATCCCATCCTGCACCGGGAATTCAACAGCGCGGCCCGCAACGCCAAGACGGCCGTGTTCGCGGCTTTGGCCGTCGGGGTTCTCGGCTTCATCCTCTATGCCCTCTGGCCGCGCAGCGGGATTTTCTCGGAAGCCAACAGCAACGAGCTGTTCACCATCTTTCTAGGGGCGGAGCTGACCTTCATGATTCTGCTGACTGCCGGCTTCACCGCCAGCACGATCACGGCGGAGCGCGAACGCAACACCTTCGCCATGCTGCAGACCAGCCTGCTGACACCGGCGGAGATCCTGCTCGGCAAGCTCTGCGGGTCGCTGGGCATTTCCATCGTTCTCTTCCTGGTCACGGTCCCGGTCTCGGCCATCTGCGCGATGAGCGGCGGCATCAGCGTCGCCACCCTGGTCAAGGCCCTGTCCATCGTCGCCGCGGCGACGGTCGTGTACGGGCTGTTCGGCCTGGCCGTCAGTTCCCTGTGCCGCAAAACCTACGTCTCCATTCTCGTCACCTACATCGGCATCGCCGTCCTGGCCGGCGCCACCTGGCTGCCGTCCGTGCTCATCAACGTGCCTTGGCTGAAGCCGGCCTTCCTGCGCCTGCGCGCCGTCAGCCCCTACGAGGCCCTGTTCGCGCTGCAATTCGCCGAGACGTACGAAATCGGCATCGTCGGCGCCTCGGTCGACTATGTGTTTCAGACCTTCGCCGTCAGCATGACGGCCATGGCCGTGGCGTTTTTCGCCGTCTTCGCCTGGTTCGTCTTTTCCCCGCCGCGCTTTCGCCGCAACGCCACGGTCAGCCAATACGACGACACCAGGACGATGATCAAACGCAAGCTCGGCTGGCCGTTCTATCTCATCGATCCGCTACGCCGCAAAAAGCCCATCAGCCGCCGCCGCAATCCCGTTTTCGTCGCGGAAATCCGCAGCAAGATCTTCGGCAATCCGAAGTTCATCATCCGGGCCTTGACGGCCTGCATCAGCCTCAGCCTGTGCCTGCTGGTGCTGATCGTGCAACAGGTCGGCGAAACGGACCTGGACAACATCCGGGCGATTGCGATCATCTTCCAGATCGGCGTGGTCGCGCTGCTGGCGCCGACGGTCAGCAGCGGCAGCATCACCGACGAACGGACCAGCGACACGCTGCTGCTGCTCAGGCTGTCGCCGCTGACCGCCTTCCAAGTCGTCATCGGCAAAATGAAGGCGGCCCTGCTCTATGTCATGATCTTCCTCCTCAGCAGCCTGCCGGTGTTTCTGGTGCTGGTGTATCTGGAAAGTTCCACCACGCCGGATTTTTCGGCCTTGATTCCGAAGGGCCTTGATTTGGACGCTCTGGCCGTGGCCGGCGACGCCGTCCGTGACTGCGCCCAGACCTACTGGCGGGTGGGCGCCTGGGTCGGGGTCCTGATCACGACCTGCCTGGTGCTCACCTCGGGCGGCTTGTGCGCGTCCTGTTTTTCGCCCAGCACCGGCGTCGCCACCGCCGTCAGCTATGGTTTCGCCCTGGTCGTCACCGCCGGGTCGCTGTCCGTGCTGCTGTTCAGCACCAGAACCAGCCCGGACCTGCAGGCCGTTTTCCTCATGTTCAATCCGTTCATCGCCGCCATGGAAATCACGCTGGACAATTCGCTGGCCTCCCGGCTGCCGGCGATCTGGGGCAATCGGCTATGGGTCAACCACCTGTTCATCTTTTCCGGCCTGACGGCCCTCCTCGTCGCCATATCCGCCATCCGTGTCCATTTTCTGTTCCGCGAGCAGAAATGACCGCTGACCATGGCCGGGGCCGACGCCGGCACCAGTCTCGCCTCGACCTTTTTCACCACCAACCGACACCTACCGATGACCATCACTGCCCTGCTTACCACCGCCGCCGTCTTCTTTCCGCTCTGGATGACCATCTGGCAGGAACGACCCCTCCAGAATGAAGACCTGAACTACGAAAGTCCAACCTGCATGACGGTCGAGACGTACGAGATGGTGCTCGGCTGCCTGCCGACCGCCGACGCCCGCCTGCGCGACCAGATTTACACCCAGCTGGCCTCCAAACCCGTTCCCGCCAACCAGGAGGTGCTGCTGCTCTGCCTCCGCCGCGAACGTGAATCACGCCAGCAGGGCGCCATCCTCCGACTGCTGCGCCGAACCGACCCGGCCACCATTCCGCCGGCGGCCATCGCCCCCTTCCTGCAACGGGAGCCGACCCAGCTGGCCGAAGCCGCCATCCAGCTGTACGCAACCCTGCCGACGGCTGACCCGCAGCTTCTGCACGCCTTTCTCGGCCAACCGGCCGGCAACTCCCTGCCGTTCATTCTCCGCCGCCGGGCCTGGGAAGCCATGGCGGCCTCCCCCCGCCTTGCAGATACGCTCGACCACGAGGTGTTCGCCTTCCGCGAAGCCGACGACATCCAGTTCCAGGCCCTGGCCTTGCAAACGGCGCTGGCGCAGACCAGCCGACGACCGCAGACCGACCCCTGGATTGACGCGGCGCTCGCCGGCGACATCCAGCTGCGCCTGGCAATCGCCCGCGACCCGCGGCCGACGCGGACCGACGTCATGCGACGCCTCCTGCAGGACGACTCGCCGGCAGTGCGGATTGCCTTCTGTCTGGCCAGCCGCGACACGGCCCAGGCAATGCTCGTCCTGGCTCTGGACGACCGCGACGACGCCATCCGCACCGAGGCCGTACGCGCCTTGGCCCGTTGTTCGCGCCTGGAGCCGGCGGCGCTGCCGCGCCTGGCCGATTGCCTGTCCGACCCCTCGGAACCGGTTCGGGAAGAAGCAGCGGCGGCCTTGCTCCGGCATGCCCGCCAGCAACAGCGCGACGAAGTGATGGCGGAATTGACGGCCAGGCTGTCGTCGCCGCCGGCGGCGACGACGACGCTGCGTTATCACGCCTGCCGTCTTTTTGCCGCCCTGCGCCATGCCGCCGCCGTTCCGGCGATCGCCGCGATTCTGGAGTCGGAACCGGCTCCGGAGACCATCGGGGCGGCGCTGGACGCCCTGGCCGTCCTGGCGCCACGCGACTCCTATGGCGAGCTCATCCGGCCGTGCGCCGACCACCGCTCCGCCCTGGTCCGCCAAGCGGCGGCCAACGCCCTGGGCCGCCTGAACATCACCGGTTCAGAGAAAGCCTTGAAAGCCCTGTCCCTGGACCGGCATAGCCCGGCCGTCCGAACCGCGGCCTTTGCGGCCATGGGCTATTTTCCCCGGCCGACCTTTGCCGCCGATCTCCTCGCCTGCCTGAAAAACACCGCCAAGACAACCGAGGAGGAACGCACCAGCGCCGCCTGGGCGGTCGGCAAAATCAAGCCGACGACGCCGGCCGAGACGGCCGTCATGGCCGCGATCGCCAAGCGCCTGGTCGAACAAGTGACCCTCCCGGTCGTGCCCGGCGACATGGAGCCGGCCTTTGACGGCCTGGCCGTCATCGCCAATGCCATCTATTCCATCACCGTCATGGGCCAATCGCTTGACTCGGCGGAAATCCGAGAGCTGGCCGACATTGTCCTCAACATCTACGACCTGCCGGCCGAACAGCTGGAAAATCTGGCCATGTCGCGCGTCAGCCAACCCTCGGCGCAGGATATCCCGCGCAGTCCGACGACCTGCAGCCTGGCCAACCAGGCCCGCCAATGGCAGAAAAACGAAACCATCACCACCCAGGCCGTCCCGACCGGGTCGATTTATTTCCCCATCCGCCCCGTCCGCAAATGACCGGCTCGCCGCCCCCCTGGCAGTTGCCGCCCAGTCTCCAATTTTCAACTTAATCGCATGATTTTCTCGGCGCGGCCTTGACAAAGTCAAAGAAAACGTATATCATAGTTCAACAGGAATACCATCCATTTGCAATCCACATATTTATCGTAAAAGACAAACAGCGCTTGCTGCTTCACCAGCCATGCTCCGTAAACGTTGACCAATGGTGAACACCCCCCGTGCAACGGGAATTTCTCCTCCCCGTAGAAGGAGGTATCTGGTGATTGTATTCAAATGCGAATGCGGCGTGCCGACCTCGGCTTCCGCCGAAGCCGCCGGACAAGCCTGCACATGTCCAGCCTGTGGGAAACCCTGCCAGGTGCCGGCGCAGTCGGACCCGGATTGCGTCCTGATTTACAAAAGCGGACTCCCGGAAACTGGCCAGGTCATTACCACCGATGCCCTGACCGATCAGGTCGCCAAAGGAGAGCTCAAGGCGTATGACCTGATCCACTATGACAACGAATGGCGGCCCTTGGACGACATCTTTGAAATGCCGGCGGTCGCCCCGGTCGTGGCAGATGAAGGCGCCGGCCCGGAAATCGCCGTCCATTTTGCGGAACTGCCGCCTATCCCGGGCCATGTCAGCCTGAAAAAAAACTGCCTCCGCAACGGCTGGAAGGCGCTGGTGCTCTGGCAACGGCGCCAGCGGGCGGTCAAGCACAAACCGATCTGGCAGCGGATATGCTACTATCTGCTGGTCCTGATTGTACTGGCGCTGGGCTACTATTTGGGCATCGGCAAGATCATCAACTACGCTCTGGGCCGTCCCTGCTACGTCGCCGTCTTCAACCCCGATGACTGCGACTACCAGGCAAAACTCGGCCGCCAGACTCTCCCCCTGATCGCCAACGGCCATGTGACCTTCCAAGACATCTATGTCGCCGCCACCAAAAAAGGCAAGCTGCTCATCAGCAGCAACAGCGCCCCCGACCAGATCGTCTATGAAGTCGCCGTCCCCCTCTCGCCAAGCCTCGACGTCATCGTCAATCCAAATGGAAAAATCGAGTTCGGGGTATATGATTTCCGCGGCATGACGGAAAAATCACTGGATGCCAAAGCCCGTCAGACGCTGCTGGACGACATCACCCGCCTGCGACCGCCGGCCACCGGCCGCGCCGTCCTCGGCCATCTGAAAAACATGGCCGAGGAGCATTTCCAGGGAAAGAAGGCCGATGTCCTGTTCACCAGCCAGCAGTACAATTTCAGCCGCCTGAGCCTGGCCCGCTCCGCGGAATACGCCGACCGCCGCAAAGACCAGACGAAAGCGCCGGATGCCTTTTTGCCGACTCTCGTCAAACTGACCCGAATGTCCTTCCAATTCAAAGGCTCGACGGTGGAATACGACCCCACCCACCCCGAAACCGTCACGGCCCTGCTCGCCGTCAATCTGCGCGATCTGAATACGTACGCAAAAAACAAATTCACCGCTTTCCGCCCCCAGGCCGCCTTGACGTCGGAAGCCGCCAAGAAGGCCATCGCCGACAGCAAGCTGAGCTGCGGAGAGGCCAAAGGGACGGCGCAGCTCAAGATCGACCAGAACGACAAGCGCCTCCTGCTCACGTTCGACCGGCCCATCGCCGCCACCGTCAGCGCCAATGACCATCAGCATCAGGGGAACTGGTCCTTCACCGCCACCTTGCCCAGGGAAAATGACCAGTGGTCATGGCTTTGGACCTTCACCGGCGCCTGGAATCCGCCGAAACCGGCGCGCGGCAAGCCGGCGCCACCCAAAAAACTCACGGTCACCATCGACCAGGCCGGCAAACTGACCGTCAGCGAAAAATAACCCGCCCGCGGCCGCAGCCCGCCGGCGCCGCGGCGAATCCATGCCCTGCCTTGCATCCGTCCCAAGACCCGGAGCGGATGCTTTTTTGCTGGCCGCGCCGAAACAAACGCGGCCACCCACCGCCGCCACCCGCCGCCGGACGGAGACTAAACGAACCGAAAACGACACGCAACTCACCAAGGCAAAATGTAATCGGTCACCCATTGATAATGGCGGTCATAGTGGACAGGCGCGCCAAGTAGGCGCCTCAGGCCCTGAGGCGCTCAAGCGTTGACTCCTCTATCGCTCAATTCTCA
>JAKLHU010000113.1 GCA_022709995.1 Verrucomicrobiota bacterium
CGTGCCTTCATGGAGAAGGTCGGGCATCCGGCTCTGACCATGCCCGACATGGCGGAATTTGCGGAAAGCGCAGCTCCTGAAAGTGGCAGTTCCACAAGCACGGAAACCGCCGTCACGACGGTGGTGCCTACGCCAACCTCGATCCCGGCGCCACCCCGCGCGCCGTCAACCTGGACCGCGAATACCACGTCTATGACCTTCTGGAAGGCGGCTATCTCGGCTTCCACAAGACCTTCCCGCACCCGTTCGCCGCCGACTCGCAAACCGCCTTCGCGCTGCTGCCCTACCAGCCCCGAAAACTCGTCGCCACCGTCACCCCAGGGACGGACCGCACCTATGCCGTCCTCCTGGCCCTCGACACCGCCGGCCCCCAAAGCGCGGAACACCCCATCCGCCTACAGCTGACGGACCCAGACGGCGCCGTGAACCCCATCTGCCCCGGCCTGCGCTTCGCCCGCCACGGCCAGGATGAATTCACCCTGACTTTGCCACTCAATGCCACCCCGGGACAATGGACGCTCCGAGCCGAAGACGTCATCACCCGCCTGCCGACAACCGTCCGCTTCAACGTCCCCAAACCGGAATGAGGCCTGGCCCAAACGACGCCCGCCCGCCCGATGCCAGCCGACGCCAAGGTGACGCTCCGCCAACCAAGGGGGAGGCCATCCGAAAAATCCCCAGCATGGCGCCTTGCGCTTCTTCAAGGGCATGAAGCCAATGTCCACGATACGGATTTTTTGTCAGCAGTTCTTCCTCTATATCCACGGATAACGCCATCGGCGGATAAAACTTGCGACTAGGGCTTTTCGGTCGGCCTCAAGGTGGTCGCGACCGGCGGCCGCGGCCAAGGTGGCAATGCCCTGGAGCCCTGACCCGCGGCCACGGCCAACTTGGCCGCACGGCACCGTCTGTCCGCCGATCAAAGCAGTCGCGGCCATGACCATACAGGCCTGACGGCTTCTGGCACAATGATGACGATGCTTCTTGCCTTGGGCGGCCAACGCCCCTTGCTCAACGGCCGATGGCCTCCGCCAGCCGTTTGACATAGTACACGAAGTTCGGCCAGGACACATCCGCCGGCACGGCATGGTCGCAGCCCGGAATGAATCCGCCCGACTCAATGACCGGTTGCAGCCGCGCCAGCTCCTGGTCGATGTGCTTGCCGCCCTTGGCCATGGCGCGCTTGTCAACCCCGCCGCGGAAAGCCATCTGGCGCCCGTATTGCCGCCGATAGACCACGATGTCATTGCCGGCGGCGACCTCGACCGGATCACAGCAGGTGACCCCGCACTCGATCCACAAGGGAATCAACTCGCCGACGTGCCCGTCGGAATCGACGGCGTAGATCGGCACGCCATGCCTCCGGATGAAATCACCCCAGCGCCTCCAGGTCGGCATCAGAAATTCCCGGCACATTTCCTTCGACAGCATCATGTGGCCCTTGAAAGCCATGTCCTCGGAAATATGCACCTGGTCGGGGACGCAGACTTTGAATGTCCGCTCCATGATCGTGAGAATGAACTGCTCCCAGAACTCAATCATCTCCCTGACCAGGGACGGATTGTCGTAAAACATCATGCTCAGCCCCTCGAAGCCGCACCATTCCCGCAAAATCCAGTAGGGGCCGGAAAACGCCATCTGCAAAGGGTAGTCGCGCCGCGACAAGTCGACGGTCGGCAAGGCCGGATACCGTTCGGGCGTGTCCGGATCATAGCGCCGGCGCATCTCCAGCCAGTCCGCCCGCGACTCCACCGGGCATTTGATCCACCGCCGGGTGACAAAATCAATCGCGCTGCGCAAATACTCCGGCGTGTATTCCAAGCCGATTTCACAGATATTACCCTTCCAATCCTGCACGACCTGCGAATTTTCGCGCACTTCCAGAACTTTTTCCTCATACATCGGATTCATGCGGGTGTCAACGGCATAGCCCTGTTCCCCGCCGGACTGGGCATCCGGCTCGACGCCGGCCTGACGACAGGCCTCGGCCAGAATGTCGGCGCCGACCGTGCCTGGCGGCAGCCCCTCCTGGTACCAGCGCTCCCGCGTCGATCGGCGCCCGGCTCCTGGCGTCAACGGAATTCGGGCGGACTTGCCAAAACACAATGTCTGCACATAATCATCGCGACGACTGCTGACAACCTGGCCCATGGCGACCTCGCTTCGGTATTCCTGCTCTTTTGAACCTCTTCCGCAACAGACTAGCCTTGCCGGTAAAACCGCCAAAAAACTCTTGCCGACTGCTCTTTCGGGAAAACCTCCCCGCCTGCCGGCGCACTTGAGAAACAATAACAACGCGGCCTAATATATACTTCAGCACCGGTGTCGTCCATGTCGCCTCCGTCCGCGCAAGCGCAAGCGTGTCATCGGTCAGTGTACAACCAGGCGCTCCGCTGGGACAATAGGAGCCATTGCCTCTGGCGGCGGTAGTGGCCTGGTGCGCCAAGGTGGCGCCTCCGGCCCTGAGGCGCCCAAGCGTTGACTCCTCAAGTGCTCGATTACCAATGGCTGACCGTTTACGCAAGCGTGTCATCGTCACTCCGGTGGTGCAGACGAGCGGTGCGATCGAAAAGTGTCCTGCTGCTCGGCATGAGGGAGGGATGACGCCGAAGCGGCACGGGAGAAGTGACACGGGCTGCCAGCTCATGCTCGCCAACACCAGACATGACGCCTTTTTCGGCAAAGACTTAAATCATCGTCACGATGTCCCGTAGCCGTGCCTCTCCGACTGCGGCGGCCGGGGGCTTCGCGGCTTGCTGCCCGAGTCAGGAATTACCCCGAAGCGCAGCGACCGGTCTTCGCATGGGTTGCTGGGCTTACGGTGGCAGTCCCGCCAAGGGCGACAGCATCGCCCGCGGCCTGCTGGGATGGCACTCCACCACCAGAGTGAGGGATTGCCATTCATCGACAACGCCGGCAGCGGCGCGCAAGGCGCCTATCCGACAAAACGCTGCTACGCTCACCAAGCATGGCCAAAACCACTCACGCCAGGCACAAAATCATGGTTTGCACCGCCAGAGCGCTACTGAGAATCCGCCTCCCAGGGCTGTCCTCCGCCTCTCCCCAGCCGCCGTCGCCACGCTGACGACTCAACACAATAGCCATCAGGCGTTCTCGCCATGTGCCTTGACCGACAGGAGCAGAATGCCCGCGGACACGTCCGACCCTGGCCAGCCAGTACCAACCCACCGGGCGCTCCCGACCCCAATCCGACTCCCACGCAACCGCCCGCAGCGGCGCCTGCTCCGATTCCGGTCGGCCAGCCAGCAATGCCGCGGCCAGGCGGCAAGCCGGACTGCCACTGCCTTGGCGGTTCGAGGCTTCCCCAGACCGCTGCCGACTGTCGGCTTCCGGCAACGGTTGACCAGTCAGGGCGGCGGCCTCCAAAATCCACGGCAAATCAGACTCCGCCACGTGTCCCGGAAAAATTTGCCTCAAGGCCGTATCCACCAGGCCTGACCAGTCCTGGCTGTCCGGATCGCTTTGCCGCAGCAATGGCCTGACCGCCACCAATGCCCCGGTTGCCCAGCCGCCCGAGGGCTGTTGCTGGCCGGCCCGCAACCATGTTTCCAGCCAAGTTTTACCGCGCTGCCGCGCCGTCTGCAGCTCGGGCCATTCGAAAGCCAGGCCCGACATCATGATGGCCATGACGGCCTGCCCGGTAGCGGCGGCATCGCCTTCCCAGGAACCGTCCTCGCCCTGCCCGGCCAGGAGCGCCTGCAAGCCGCGGCGCAAAGCCATCCGGCCTTCCAGACGCAGAGAGGCGCCCAGACCGTCGCCGGCTGCCAAGGACAAACACGCCGTCAGAACCAGAGCCAGAACGACCGCAAAAACAGACCACCGGCCCCCGACAAACCACATGCACTTTATTTCACACATCCGTCGCCGTCCCTTGCATAAGAATAATATCCTGGTATTTTTTTTCGCCACCATTTCATGCTGCTTCTACAGGTTCACGGCCCTCCCCAAGCAAATGAAAAAGCCATGTCTTGCGCATGTCAAACCGATGACTTGATGTTGTGAAAATCATACCTGCGCACAAAATAACGAGAAACTGCAAAAAATCGTTGGCAACATGCCATCCAAGAGCTACTTTTCGTGCTGTCATCCAGACATCAACGGAGCCCACCCTCCCATTGGGGGACCCCCATCCTAAATTTGTACGCGCGCGCGAGAGAGATAAAGCTTGCAAAGCGCATCCCGAAACGTCGTCAAAATGGTAAATGGGCAAAATGTGGTGACGCCAGGCGATATTCGACAACGTGCGCCGGAATCAACGCCATCCCATGAGACCAATGCTCGTAAGTATAGGGCTCAATTGGATTTTTTACGCCTGCTATAATCCAATGGGATATTCGTCCAATTTTCTTATCCACCGTCCCATACGTCCAATGCTCTTCACTTCTGCGTAACTCTGGCTGCAAACATGGGGCCAGGGGGACGCTGAAATAGGACATATATGACGTATAGTACGTATGGGACCAATACTCCTTGGTTTAGGGATTCGGTTTGGCTTTGTGCGACTGCAATAACGCCAGTGCCTATTCATCCCATTGTCCGATGTGCCTCCCCATACGTCTCATACGTCCCATACGTCCTATTTCACCGTCCTATAAATCCCATGTTTCCGGCCAGAGTTACACATCAGTGAAAAGCATTGGCCCTATCCCTCCTGCGGCAGCCTGAAGGCTGGACTACATACGTACGGCAGCCTGAAGGCTGGACTACATACGTACGGCAGCCTGAAGCGCCTCCCGCCCGCCTATTTTCCCAGCCACTTGACGGTATTCTGCAACAGCTTCAGCTCTGCGGGGGACGGCGGGCTGTCCTTGTCATTCCTTCCAATCGCCAGGCCAAGGCCGCAGGCGGCATAGCGACCACGGCCATGCCCGCCGACAACCATGACCGGTTCGCCCTGGTCAGTCGTCGCGACAACCGTGCCGCCGCGAGCGGCCGTGACCTTGATCCGGTCGCCAAACGTCGAGACCTGGACCTGACGGCCAATCCCGGCCGTCACGGCATGGCCGCCGGACACCTTCCACTCTCCCCCCGCAAGGGCCTTCTCGTCCGCGCCGACCGCGACATCGGGAACCGGATTGACGAACCCGCGGACGCCAACCAGGGCATGCGTCACCAGCAAACCGCCGCCCTGCTTGACGTACTCATTCAAAACCGCCGCCGTCGCCGCCGACTTGAACAGCGCCTGCCGCTGCCGGGGCTGCGGCAAGATGACGACTTGGCAGGCCGCCAGGGACTCCGCCTTCACATTCAGCAGCGGCTGAGCGTCAACCCCGCTCGTCTGCCGCAGCTCCTGCAAAAGCACCGCCGCCCCATACGCATCGTCCTGCCAGACGCCGACCCGCAAGCCGCCTTTCGGCGCAAACACGGGCGGGCCATGACGCCGACGCATGTCCGCGGCCGCCGCCTCGTCATACACGCGGTAAACCGGACTGCGCGCCAGAAAATCATGATCGGGACTGGTCAATTCCAAACGGTAACGCCCCGGTTCCCCGGCCACTCCGGAAAACACCACCTCCTGGCCACGGCGACGAATCGTCAGGCCTTTTTCAGCGTTGGCCGGGCGGTTGTCGCAGCAAAACCGCGCCTCCAAGTCCCGCGCCTTGGCCACCGCCGCCGGCAGCTTCACCTGAATCGACAACGTGTCACCCACCTCATAGCCATTGTCCAAATCGACCCGGCCCGCCGCCGCCACATAGGCCGGCGCCGTGACGTGATGCGGCAAAACCGGCCCGGCGACCGATGCAAACACATTCTTACCCAGAACCGGAAGAATATCCTCGACCAAGGACCGTCGCAGGTCGAAGCAAACCACGCCATCCGCCCCCAAGACCCGGGACAGTTCGACTTGGCTGCCGGTCATGACCGGGCCGTCATGCAGGTATGTGCCCAGCCCGCTGTAAATCGGAACCCGACCATTCACCCGACGCACCTGACTCTCCAGCAGCCGTTCCAAAGTCGCATAGTCGGTCGTGTAATTCATGGGGCAGACAAAATCAAGCCAGCCGTTGTCGATCCAGACCGCCGCCGTCTGGGCGACGGCTTCCGGCGCCGACTCCCAGTTGCTGAAGACGGCGGCCGAAATCTGGATGTCGGCACGAATCGCCTTGGCGCCGTGATGCACCGCCTCGACCAGCCGCGAGATGTTCCCCTGCCGCCAGACGTTGTATTCCGGCCAGAGCTTGCCGCCCCAGGCGCAGTCTGCCGGCCAATCCGGGACCGGACGGCCTAAAACAGCCTCAAAGGCCGTCCGCGCCCCGGGACTGAAATCACACCGGCCGTCCGGATAGCGGATGTAATCAAAATGAATGCCGTCTATCGGGTATTTCCGCACCAGTTCCAACATGGCGTCCCGCTCCAGCTCGAAATTGTCCTGCCGGTGCGGCGCCAGATATTGCGTCGGCTCGCCGTCAATCGTCATTTGCGTCCGTTCCGCCTGGTGCATCTGTTCGCGCAGTTCCTTGGGCGTGCGCATCCCCATGTTCCAATTGACCTTCCAGACATGCAGTTCGACGCCGTATTTGCGGCAGGCGTCCAGGCATTCCTGCAGCATGTCGCCGCGGCGGGCGACGTCCGGATGCACGGGCAAGACGTCGCTGGGGTAATCGGCCACATATCCCCAGCAGAAATTGGGAAACATCGCGTTAAAGCCGTTTTCGGCCAGAGCCCGGATGGATTTGTCCCACCCCCAGTCGCCAATGCCGTACGGCGAATGCAGCCAGGCGCCGCGCAATTCGCCGGAGCGCGACGGGCAGGTCGCCAGGAAAGCCTCGCCGGCGGCGGCCGCCTCGGGCGTGAGCGCCGCGAAGGCCTCGCCGATGCGCGGGTCGTAGTGCAGGCGCCAGCCCCCCGCGCCGTCGGGCCGGATCACGCTCTCGGTGATCTCGCGCCAATCCTGCTCGGAGCGCAGCGCAAACG